>JANMYN010000235.1:0-3352 GCA_031382195.1 Betaproteobacteria bacterium | reverse complement strand
AACAGATGGTCACCCATACCGTTACGCAGGCGCTGCTACCCAACTGGGTAGGCACCAAACAGCGGCGCTACTACAAGTTCAAAGACGGCAGACTGATCCTGCGCACTCCACCCATGACCATCGGCGGCAAAAGCGTGACCGGAGAACTGGTATGGGAAAAAATATAGTTAGTAAATAAGAAACGGGAATCCGGTCTGGTATCAGGAGGGGTAAATGTCCGCACGCTGGCAGCTTGATCAACAAGACCGCGACGCCTATCGACGCGAAGGCCTGCTGAAGTCGCCGTTCCGGATTGCCGACGAGCAGCTCGGCCGCATGCGCGAATCGCTGGACAGGCTGATGCGCGACAACGCTCACATCGCGCCGGAGACCCTGGTCTGTCCGCACATTCCCTACGGCGGGACGCATGACGAAGCGGCCGCGGGCCGGTGGCTGGAATATGCCTGCCATCCCGACATCCTCGACCTGCTCGGTCTGGATCGCGCTCGATGATGCGATGTCCGAGAACGGCTGCATGCGCTACATCCCCGGCTCGCACGCCAGCGGCAGCGTCTACAAGCACCGCATCACCGACCGCAGTGACGTCGTGCTCAACCAGGAAGTCGAGCCCTCGACGCACGGACGATCTCATGAATAGTCGCGGGCGCGACTTGATTTCTTGGCTCCGCCGCAACGACGCGGGCCCACGCCGAGGGGGTGAAAAAAGTCTGACGCAGGCGGAACCGTGCCGGAGAGCCGGGCAAAATCGCCATCTGATTCCAGCAGATTTTTTTCGATGAAAAAAAACGCGGCATATGCCGCGTTTCTTAGTTGCACCCCGCCTATTTCGGCTGCGGAACGATGCGCAGGTAGGGCTTGAGCGTCTTCCACCCACCCGGAAATTTTTTCTTGGCGTCTTCGTCGGACACCGATGGTGGAATGATCACGTCCTGGCCCGGTTTCCAGTTCACGGGGGTGGCTACCGTATGCTTTGCGGTGAGCTGGATGGAATCCAGTACCCGCAGCACTTCATCGAAATTGCGGCCGGTGCTCATCGGGTAGATCAGCATGAGCTTGATCTTCTTGTCCGGGCCGATCACGAACACGGTACGCACGGTCGCATTCGCGGCCGCGGTACGGCCATCGGACGTCGTGCCAGCATCCGCCGGAAGCATATCGTAGAGCTTGGCGACCTTGAGTTCCGGATCCCCGATCATGGGGTAGTTGACCTTGTGGCCCTGGGTCTCTTCGATGTCGGCGGCCCACTTGCCGTGGTTGGTCACCGGATCGACGCTCAGGCCGATGATCTTGCAATTGCGCTTGGTGAACTCGGGCTGCAAGCCGGCCATGTAACCCAGTTCAGTGGTGCACACCGGCGTGAAATCCTTGGGATGCGAAAACAGAATGGCCCAACCATTGCCGATCCATTCATGGAAATTGATCTTGCCTTGGGTCGTTTCGGCCGTGAAATTCGGGGCTTCGTCATTAATGCGCAAAGACATGATTGTCCTCCTACAGATTGTGGATTATCGGGCTTTTTCATTTTTCTGATCAAATTGTACCGCACGGCGCTTCCTTGCCTGTCAAGCACCGCCCTCTGGCGCCGAACACCTAAGCCGCGATCGAGAGCTCGACGGCGCCAATACCCTCGATCGTATAGCGGTAACGCTCGCCAGCCTTGGGGAAACGGGTCGTGACCCAGCTTCCGGTCAATACAATCTCGCCGGCTTTGAGCGTTTGGCCGAGTTCGTTGAGGTTATTGGCGAGCCAGCGCAGAGGTTCGAACGGGTGGCCGAGCACATCGGAACCTTTGCCTTCGTCGATGACCTTGCCGTTGCACTCCAGCACGCTTTTCGCTGTGCCGAGATCGCGCCAGGTGCTTTTGAATTCGCCGAGCACATTTCCCTCGTTCCAGGAATTGTCCGCGACCAGCGAGAGCAGGTCCAGCGGATAGTCAGAGTTGCGGTCGTCGATGACTTCGAATGCCGGGCACACGGCCTCGACGGCGGCACTTACTTCATCGAGCGTGTACGGCTGGGCGCGCGGCGCCAGCGAAGTGCCCATGCGGGCACAGCATTCGAATTCGATGCCGAGCCGGCCGAGACGGGAGAGGGCTAGCACGACCCCGCTCTTGTGCAGGCGTTTCTCGAACACCACGCCGGAATTCGGGTGATTCACGCCGCACATTTCCTGCATGCGTCTGGAAGTCAGTCCGATCTTGTAGCCCACGCGCCGGCCGAGGCTGGCTTCGAGCCGTTTCACATAGGCCGCCTGGATCGCATAGGCGCCGGCAAGGTCGGTGACACCATAGTCGCGCGCGAACGGGACGATCTTCTTTTTTGCGGCGTGATCGCGCATCAGCGCAGCGGCCGCTTCTTCCGTTCTGACATTCATACTGGTTTCCCCCTCTGTGCGACATAATACTGCGTCTACATCTGTACGACCTGCCACTCGAACCCGACACAGAGGCACAGAGGACACAGAGGAAGACCAAGGAGAAAGTTGTGAAGGTAATGGTCGCATCGGATGCGGGACCAGCTGTTGCCAATGATGAACCTGCTGCCCATCTGTCCGCTCCTGCATTTCTCCGTGTCCTCTGTGTCCTCTGTACCTCTGTGTCGGGTGGAGATGATTTAATTTAGGGGTGAAATAAATGAGCGGACCACTGAAGGACATAAGAGTCCTGGATCTGACGCGTGTGCTGGCAGGGCCGTTTGCGACGCAGATCCTCGCCGACCTCGGCGCCGAAGTCATAAAAATCGAGCGGCCGGGAACAGGCGACGATACGCGCGGGTGGGGGCCGCCGTACGTGAAAGACGCGCTCGGCAACGACACGTCCGAAACCACGTACTTCGCGAGCTGCAATCGCGGCAAGAAATCGGTCACGCTGGATCTCGCCAATGCGCACGCGCAAACGCGGGTTCGCGAGCTGGCCGGCAAGTGCGACGTCCTGGTCGAAAACTATAAGGTTGGCGACCTCGCACGCTACGGACTCGATTATGCGTCCATGCACAGCTTGTATCCGGGATTGATCTACTGCTCGATCACCGGCTTCGGTCAGACCGGCCCTTACGCTGAGCGCGCGGGCTACGACCCGATCGCGCAAGCGATGAGCGGCATGATGAGTGTAACGGGCGAGGCGCAGGACAGGCCGGGTACGACGCCGCAGCGAGTCGGCGTCGCGGTCGTGGACCTGATGTCCGGGCAATATTCGGTGATCGGCATTCTCGCGGCTCTTCTGCATCGCAACGAAACCGGCAAAGGCCAGCATATCGACATCGGCCTGCTCGACGTCGGTGTGGCGTCGATGGCCAACATCGGCTCTGCCTATCTTGGCGCGGGCGTGGTGTCGAAAAGAAACGGCGGGGTCCAT
>JANMYN010000181.1:0-1643 GCA_031382195.1 Betaproteobacteria bacterium | reverse complement strand
GCCAAACGACCGCAAGGACTGGCTGCTGGAAAATGTGCTGATGGTCCTGTTCGTCGGCGCGATGTTCGCAAGCTACCGCAAGCTCACGCTGTCGCGCATTTCCTACTTCCTGATTTTCCTGTTCCTGTCGTTGCACCTGATCGGGGCGCACTACACTTATGCGCAGGTTCCATACGATTCCTGGTTCGAGTCGCTGACCGGCCGTTCGCTCAACAGCCTGCTTGGTTGGGAGCGTAATAATTTCGACCGTGTCGTGCACTTTTCCTATGGCTTGCTTCTGGCTTATCCGGTGCGCGAAGTGTTCCAGCGCGTCGCGAGGTTGCGCGGCTTCTGGGGTTATTTCTTCCCGCTGGACATCACCATGTCGACGTCCATGCTGTACGAGCTGATCGAATGGGGCGCCGCGGTGGCCTTCGGCGGCGAACTGGGCCAGGCCTACCTCGGTACCCAGGGCGACATATGGGATGCGCACAAGGACATGGCGTTCGCCAGCCTCGGCGCACTGATCGCCATGCTGATAACAGCGGGAATCAATATACGGTTGCAGCGCGATTTCGCCAACGAGTGGAACGAGAGCCTTCGCGTGAAGGACAGTCGGCCGTTCGGCGAAGGCGAGATGCGCCGGCTCGTGAATCGCAGGGATGCAGCCTGAGAGAATGCGGGTCAAGGTCGCGCAGTGACCGGCGGCGCAACCGGATCCGGCGTAGCAGCTCGACCCAGTCGATCCCGAATCGCAGTCCACTCCGGCAGCACCGGCAACGCTTCGACGACGATCAGCCGGCAGCCGGACACATCGAGCCGACGCAAGGTGCCGTAGAGCAGGCGCGCATAGTCGTCCGGCAGTTCCGGCGCCACCTGCCACAATGTGGCTTTCGAATCGCGCGGCCGAGCCCGGCGCGATAACACCGCCACCGGCGCGCCCGCCCGGGCGCGCAGATAATTTTCGATCTCGTCGGCATGCACGATTTTGAGCGGCATCCCCGGCGCATAGTGGGACTCGAGCGACCCCGGCACACGCGGACGGTCGAGTGCAGACTCCCCGAACTGGGTAAGCAACACCTCGCCGATCTGCTGCACGCTGATGCTGCCCGGGCGCAGCACAACCGGTGTTTCACGCGTGAGATCGACAATCGTCGACTCAATGCCGACATCACACGGACCGCCATCCAGCACAATTTCCACTGCATCGCCAAGTTCTTCACGCACGTGTTGTACCGTGGTTGGCGAAAGGCGCCCGAATCGGTTAGCCGACGGTGCCGCGATACCGCCACCGAAAGCCTTTAGCAATTGCTGTGCAACCGGATGCGATGGAACTCTCAGGCCGACTGTATCCTGACCGCCGGTGATGAAATCGCTGACACGGGCCGCCCGCTTGAATACCAGGGTGAGCGGCCCGGGCCAGAATTTCTCCGCAAGTAACCACGCGGAGCGCGGAACCTCCGCCGCCCAATGCTTCAGATCGCTGCTGCCGGCGATGTGCACGATGACCGGATGATTTGGCGGGCGTCCCTTTGCAGCAAAGATTTTCCTGACCGCGACCGGATTGGAAGCGTCGGCGCCGAGTCCATAGACCGTCTCGGTCGGAAACGCCACCAGTCCCCCTTGGCGGAGGATCTCTGCGGCTTTCTCGATTTCGTGATCAG
>JANMYN010000169.1:0-5076 GCA_031382195.1 Betaproteobacteria bacterium | reverse complement strand
TGCGTTGGTCGACGTGAGCGCCAGCGGAATGAGCAGCACGAACGCGGCAAATCCCAGCATGATGAACGGGCGCTTGCCGATGTCCTTGACGATATCTTTCCAGTCGAAGAACTGGTCCAGCCAGATATAGGTGGTGAAGTGCAGGCTGGCATAGAAAAATGCAAACAACCCGAGCATGCGCCGCAGACGCAGAAGCCACGGCAGCCCGGCGAGTCGTCTCAGCGGCGTCACGCACAGCGTGATCAGGATGAAAGCCAAGGTCCACCAGCCGGTGGAGTGGGTGATGAACTCGACCGGATTGGCGCCCAGCCGATTGCGAAATCCCTGCCAGACCAGATGTCCAAGCGGAATCAGGCAGGCCAGGAACACCGCCGCCTTGATCCACTTGATCTGCTCCTGTTTGGGTTGCATTGTCTACTGAAAATCTTTCACCGCAGAGGACGCAGAGGAAAACCAGAAACGAGAAAAATATGCGGGAAATAAATGCAGGCTCGGTGCCAAAGTGATCTCCGATGCCAGATTTCTACTTTCGAATGGATTTCTGTTCTTGCCTTTCCTCTGCGTCCTCCGCGCCTCTGCGGTGAATGCGTGAGTTCTAGAAATTCTTCTTGAGATCCATGCCGGTGTAGAGTTGCGCGACTTGGTCGCCGTAGCCGTTGAACATGAGCGTGTCGCGTTTCTTGTCGAACAGCGAATCGAGCACGGAAATCTTGTCGATCCTGCGCTCTTTCGCCTGACTCCAGCGCGGATGGTCGACATTCGGGTTGACGTTGGAATAAAACCCGTACTCGTTCGGCCCGGCCAGTTCCCAGGAAGTCTTCGGTTGCTGTTCGGTGAAGCGGATCTGCACAATTGATTTTGCGCTCTTGAATCCGTATTTCCAAGGCACCACGACACGCACCGGCGCACCGTTCTGATTTGGCAGCGCTTCGCCGTAAAGGCCCAGCGTCAGCAGCGTCAACGGGTGCATTGCTTCGTCCATGCGCAGGCCCTCCACGTAAGGCCACTTCAGCACGCGCACGTTCTGCCCCGGCATCTGGGCTGGGTCGAGCAGCGTGACGAATTCGACGAACTTCGCATTACCGGTGGGCTCGGCACGCTTGATGAGTTCCGATAGCGGAAAGCCGACCCATGGAATGACCATCGACCAACCTTCCACGCAGCGCATGCGATAAATGCGTTCCTCCAGAGGCGCGAGTTTGAGCAATTCATCTATGTCGTAGGTCTTCGGCTTCCTGATCTCGCCTTCCACCTTGACCTGCCAGGGCCGGGTCTTGAGTTTGCCGGCGTTCGCGGCCGGATCGTCCTTGTCGGTGCCGAATTCGTAGAAATTGTTGTAGTTCGTGACGGCCTCGAGCGGCGTCACCGCATCGTTCACGATGTAGGCACTCTTCTTCACGCCGGCAAGCTTGGTCCCTGCGTGTGCCGTGCCGGACATGAACATGCCGGCACCGTAGAAGCCACCGGCCACGCCCAAACCGGCGGCTGCGCGCAGGAAGTCGCGCCGGCTGAGAAACAATTCACGGTCGGTAATTTCGCAAGACTTGATGTCAGATGAACGTCGAATCAGCATGATCGAACTCCTTAGTGGCTGTGCTTGAGTCGTATTCGCCTATTGAACCTTACATTAAGACTGCGGCGTTTTTGATACGTCTTGCGGCTCCGGGCGTAGTTACGAACGCTCGCTCTAAATGGATGCGTCAGACGAGGAAAACGGTGGCGAGGCCGAGGAAGATGAAGAATCCCATGCTGTCCGTGGTGAAGGTAAGCAATACACTGGAGCCGATTGCCGGATCTCGGCCCAATTTCTGCATGACCAGCGGCACCATCATGCCCACCAGCGCACCCACCAGCAAATTGAGCAGCATCGCGCTCGTCATCACCAGACCGAGCGGCACGCTGCGATACAGGACGTAGGCGAACATCCCCGCCACGCCACCCCACATCACCCCGTTCAGCAGGCCGATTGCCAATTCCTTGCCGATCAATCGTCGCGCGTTGTCCGGCGTCACCTGGCCGAGCGCAAGCGAGCGAATGACCAGGGTCGTGGTCTGGTTGGCCGAATTGCCGGCAATACCGGCAACGATGGGCATCAAGGTGGCAAGCGCCACCAGTCGTTCGATTGTCCCCTCGAATGCCCCGATGACTCTGGAAGCGAAGAAGGCAGTGGCGAGATTGACCGCGAGCCACAGCCAGCGGTTTTTCGCGCTCTTCCACACCGAAGCAAAGATATCCTCTTCCTCGAGCAGGCCGGCGTGACTGAGTTGCTCGGCCTCATTGCGTTCGCGGATGAAATCGACAACTACGTCCACCGTGACGCGTCCCACAAGCCGGTTGCTCTGATCGACCACCGGCGCCGATACCAGGTCGTAGCGTTCGAACGAATGCGCCGCCTGTTGCGCCTTGTCGTCCGGAGACAGGGTAATGAACTCGGTGTTCATCACGGCGCCAACCAGCACTTCCGGATCCGTCACGATGAGCCTGTTGACCGGCAACACCCCTTTGACGACCTCGTCGCGATCCACCACGAACACCTGGTCGGTGTGATCGGGCAGTTCATCCATGCGCCGCAAATAGCGCAGGACGACCTCCAGGGTAACGTCGTCGCGTACCGAAACCATGTCGAAGTCCATCAGCGCACCGACTGAATCCTCGGGGTAGGACAGGGCGGAGCGCAACTGCTCGCGCTCCTCGACGGGCATCGAATGCAGCAGGTCCTCGACCACACCCTGTGGCAGGTCGGGCACCAGGTCGGCGATCTCATCGGTGTCGAGCTGCCCGGTGGCCGCGACCAGTTCGTGGGCATCCATGTTCTCGATGAGCGTCTCGCGCACCGAATCCGAGACTTCGAGCAGGATTTCGCCGTCGCGCTCGGCCTTGACCAGGTCCCAGACGACCAGGCGCTCTTCCAGCGGCAAGGCTTCAAGGATGTAGGCAACGTCGGCCGGGTGGAACTTGTCGAGCTTGTTCTGCAGCTCGGCCAGGTTCTGCTTGTGGACGAGGGACTCCACCAGTTCGTGGCGCGGCATGTCCTGCTTGTGAACCATGCTTTCCACGATCCGGTGCTTCTCCAGCAAGGTTCCTACCTGCTCGAGAGCCTCCTGCACGGCTTGCGTTCGCTTTTTTTTCTGCGCGGCCTTGGCCATTGCTGCGTACCGATTATTGAGCGTCTCGTGATAGAAGACAGTCAGAACGCTCAATCCCTCACCCCACCCCTCTCCCGGAGGGAGAGGGAGGCGACAGACCTAATTCACTGATGTGAATTAGGCAAAGATCTATAGGGACCGCCAAAGGATACTGCATCTTTGCGGCCGCGCGATGACGCAACGGCCGAAATCAAAGCGGGGCTTGCATGCCAAGCCCCGCTGATGCGCGCTATCCGCCGCGCGCTGTTTGAAACCGCTCCCTATTGCTTGATCGGCGTACGCGTAGCTTCCCAGGAAACGAATTCCAGGCCGTGATCGCGCTTGGCCCAAATGCTGTGGAATCGGATTTCAACAGCCAGGTCCTGTCCCTTGACGGTCACGTCGAAATTGCCCAGTCCGGAAATGATCGCGATGCACCCGTATGTGCGTACCGTCACGTCGCTGCGTCGCATGACGCGATACTTGACGGTGCCGGACCTCATCGAATCGATGTATGTGGACTTGCTATCCACGACCGCCGAGGAATGGATGTAGACAAGATCCTCCCCGAGGAGCTTTTGCAACGCGCCGAAGTCATCACCCATCTGCGCCGCATAGCGCGCATCTTCCGCTGCAAGCGCCTCGTCGGCCGCGACCGGACCGCCGCAGTCTCCCGCCCACGCCGGACTCACGGCAACCAACCCCAGAACCAACCCCGCAATGGCAATATTGAGAAGCAGGTCAGGCAAACGTTTCATGATTCCTCCCCGTTAGATTTCGTGTTTGAAAATACACCTGCGACCGGACGTCGAGCAGCCGTCAATCGCCGCAGCTTCACCACCTTACATTACGCAGAGTGCTATCCGTACAATACTCGCCGTTCCTGCTACTGGGGTGTCAGCACAGCTATCGGCCTGGCGTCGCAAACCACTTTTTTGCCTGCGAGTCTGGCCGGATACAGTGAAAGCTTGCCGGCCTTCCAGCCGTAGCCGTAGCGCTTTTTGTCGTTGTCAGCCTTGGACGCGTCTTCGGTTTTTTTTAGATAATCGCAGCCTGCACGAGGGTCGTTCAGCGATAACTCGTAGATGAAATTCTGTTCCGGCCAGGTTGCTTCTCCGGATTCGTTGAAGATCCAGTTCCTGCCCTTTTCGTCGCGATACGTCCCGGCAATCACGAGACGGTTGAGTCGCGGACTGAGTTCGCCGCCGATCGGGACATATTCCGCCCATTTGCCTTTCATGAAATCCGGCTCCGCAACGCGCAGCCGTTCTATTTTGCCCTGCGCGTTTTTGCCCGCCTCGAATCGAATGTATTTCACATCTGCACTCGACATCGGCTTGTCGTCGGCGCCAACCACCAGGCGGTAGGCACCCGCCTTGCCGTCAGGCTCGACATCGAGCACGGCTTGCAACGACGCCTTGTTGAAATCAGTCACCACGATCGGGTAAGCACGGCCTTCGCGCCGGATTGCGATGACCAGCGGCGGCGTTTTTTTCGCTGCCGCATGCGGGCTTTTAAGCGCCGCGAGTACGGTCAAATAGGCCTCATTGATCCAGATGCCTTCGACATCCTTCAGAAACAGCCGATCCTTGCGCGCGGCAGGCGTCTGCGCGGGCGTTGTCTGTGCAAATGCGCAAACGGCCAGGGCCGCAACAAGGAGGGTGGCGATAAAGCATAACGGCAAAGTGGATCTGGAGCGCATGGTTGGGTTCCCGATAATCATGAATTGTTCTGTGCAATGGCCGGCCGCCGTTTCCAGACGCCGGTGGCCTGCTCGAAGGCATGGGCGATCTGCAACACGCCAAAGTCGTCCTGATGGCGGCCGACGATCTGCAGGCCGACAGGAAGTCCGGCGCGGCTGAAGCCGCAGGGTACGGATAGAGCGGGCGCGCCGGTGACGGTAATGTAATAGCAGGAGCGCATCCAGTCGATATAGGTTTCGAGTTCGACG
>JANMYN010000153.1:0-7470 GCA_031382195.1 Betaproteobacteria bacterium | reverse complement strand
CGTTCGCATCGAAGTTGGCGACCGCGACCTGGGACCACGATTCTCGATGGCCCGAACACCGGTTAAACAAATGCGCGGACCTATCGACTCGTTGTCGGAAGCTGGGCGCGACCAAATTTTTTTCGCTGAACTTCCAATTTGTGGCACGGGGATCGCCGCCAGAGAGCGTTCAGATAATCCCTCCGTTACCTGACGGTTCGCGAGCCGCAATATTATGTCGAATTCCCGCCTCATTCTTCCCCGTCCCATTCTGCTTGTGCTGGCTTGCCTGGGGTTGCTGTTCGCGGTTGATCTATTTGCACTCGCCGCCTATCGCGAACTCGATCAGACCGTCAAGGAACTGAATAATCACGGCCTTGTCCTTGATGCATTACGGCCTTTGCCGACGCTGATTCTCGAAATGCAATCCGGCCTGCACGCCTATCTCCTGACCGGCTCGAGCGCTTCCCTGAATCGGTATCGTGCTGCAGCCGATGCATTCCCCGCAGTTACGGAAAAAGCGCTCACGCTCCTAGACCAGGATGTCCAGCAACGCCAACTGGTCAACGACGGCGCCGCATCGGTGCGTGAGTGGCTCTCTCGCTATGCATCGCCTCTCGTGATCAAGCGTAGCGCCGGCGAGGACATCCGGCGAACGATTAAAGCCATCCTTGCAACCATGCATAAAAACCAAGGGAAAAGCCAAGCCGAGCGCGCGCGCGCGCAGTTTATTGAGGCGATACGACTCGAGCGTGAACACATCTCAGGTATACGACTGAATCTGCAGCAGAAGCTCGACAGCACCGCGGCGTGGATGCGCGGGCGCGCTGCCGCCCTGCTGCTTGCTCTGGCGGCACTTGCGTTGATGCTTGGGCGCACGCTGGCAAAACTCACCGGCCAGATGCGTTCCCGCGAAGTCGCCGAGAGCGCGATGCGAACATCGTCCGCGACCCTGCGTGCAATGAGCGATGCCTCTCCACTTGGCATGTTCCTAGCCGACGGCTCTGGCGCCTGCGTGCAATCGAATCCCGCTTTCGAGCGCATTACGGGCCTGTCCGGGGAGGCGGTTCTGGGCAACGGCTGGCAATCCACTATGCACCCGGACGACCGGGACAAGGTCCTTGCAGCGTGGAGCAGGGCCACCGGCAGCGGCGCGTCGTTCACGTCGGTTCATCGGTTCGTACATCGCAGCGGTAAGGTGGTATGGGCATCCATGAAATCTGCGAAAATGAGCGACGGAGAGCACTTGCTCGGTTTCGCCTGCAGCGTCGAGGACGTAAGCGATCGCCGCGAAGCCGAGGAAGCCCTGCGGAAAAGCGAGGAGCGCTTGCATCTTGCGCTGGAAAGCTCGGGGCTCGCGCTGTTCGACTGGCATGTCCCGTCCGGGGAGGTTTGGTTCAGCCGCGAATGGAATGCCCTGACAGGATATGGGACGCAAGCGCTCACGACGACGGCACGCCGCATGAACGAATTGATCCACCCGGAAGACCGGGAAGTGTTGCGTGAAGCGATCGTTGGCGCTTTCAAGACCAACAAGGCGATCGTGCGCACGGAATTGCGCATCGAAACCCGCTCAGGACAGTGGAAACGAATCTATTACAGCGGGCAGGTTACGGAACGTGATGCCGCTGGTCGCGCCGTGCGACTGACCGGGACGATTACGGCAACCGACTAATTGTCAATTTCAGCGCGCGCTCGTCGCAAGACGGACGATACGCGTCGTGGGGCTGCTTTGACTGTCCCTGCCCTGAGTCGATCGAGATACTGGTCAACGAGGGTCTTCGCATCCCGAGCCAACGGCAGATACGCCGGATCGAGCACCCAATTCACGATCAGGCCGTCCACCAGTGCGTGCAGTCCCACTGCTGCCAGGCGCGGGTTGACCGATGGCCCAAGCAAACCCTTCTTCGCAGCGTTACGAAAACCGCGCTCCATGTGTTTCAGGCAGTTATTGCGCGCCTCGATGTGACGCTGACGCACCGGCATCATTTCGTCGACATATTCCACCTTATGACAGCAGATTTCGAACACCCGCTGGCACTGGGCATCGGAGGTAAGGTGCTCAAGAACGTTCAGCGCACAGGCGCGCACGTGGGCGAGCGGATCCGCCAGATCGTCGTCACCCGCACGCGCGGCCATTTCCTCCATCGGCAGCACCACGCGGCCCATCATCGCGTCGAACAGATCCGCCTTGTTCCGGAAATGCCAATAGATTGCACCCCGAGTAACCCCCGCTGCTTCGGCAAGCTGCGCCAGCGATGTGTTGGATACGCCTTTTTTCACGAACACCCGTTCGGCGGCATCCAGAATCCTGTCGCGTGTCTCCAGCGCTTGCTCTTTCGTTCTTCTCACAATGCCCCCCACCCTGCCAGTGACAATGAATTCGCAGGCGCGAACTACAATCCGTTACAAATAATCAACTAGTGGTACTTTACATACATTCCTGCATGTAAGTAAACTCCGCTCCTCGGTGGTACGACGCCGGAGTTCCGCGCCGGCATCGTGCGTTCGAATCGGGGTCCGGCAATCCCACAAAGTCTCACAGGAGTTCCGCGTGCACGCTTCTTATTCACTTGCAGTGCGCGGCATTGTCGCCGCATTCGCGCTGGCCGCGCTCGCCGCGTGCCAGAAGTCAACCCCGAATCAGGCGCCGGGCGGCATGCCGCCGCCGGAGGTAACCGTGGCTGTCGTCGAGACGCGCGATATGCCGGCGAACTTCGAATACGTTGCGCAAATATCGGGGGTTCGCGAAGTCGAGATACGCCCGCGGGTTTCCGGCATCCTGGAAAAATGGAATTTCACGGAAGGCGGCAAAGTCGTGGCAGGACAGAGTCTTTTCACAATCGATGCTGCCCCTTATCGCGCGGCGCTCGCCAAGGCCGATGCGGACCTGGTGAGCGCTCAAGCCAGTTTCGACCAGGCTAAGCGCAACGCCGTCCGGCTGAAGCCACTTTACGAAGCGAAGGCCGTCAGCCAGAAGGAATACGATGACGCGACCTCCGGCGAGCAGGTTGCCGGGGCCAACGTGAAAGCAGGGCAGGCTGCGGTTACCGAAGCACGGCTCAACCTTTCTTACACCCGGGTCGAAGCCCCGATATCGGGCATTACCAGCCGGGCAATGCAGTCCGAGGGCAGCCTGGTGCAGGCCCAGCAAACCCTGCTGACGAAAATATCCCAGATCGACCCGGTGCACGTGATCTTCAGTTTCACCGAAGCCGAACATCTGAAATTCAGCCGCGCCGTGGCCGACGGTACGTTGCGGCTCCCCAAAGACGGCAAGTTCGACGTCAAACTCAAACTCTCTGACGGCAGCGAATATGCGCGCCCGGGTAAAGTCGACTTCACCGACGTGCGCGTGGACCCCTCGACCGGCACCATTGACGCGCGCGCAGTCATTGGCAATCCACAAGGCCTGCTGCGACCCGGTCAGTTCGCGCGGGTTCAACTTTCCGGCGGCGTGCGCCCCAATGCAATCGCCATTCCGCAGCGCTCAGTGCTCGAAGGGCCGGGAACCAAGATCGTGCTGACCGTCAATGCGCAAGGCATCGTCGAACCGCGTCCGGTACAGGTCGGTGACTGGGCTGGTGAAGAATGGATCATCACCGGTGGATTGAAGGCCGGCGACCAGGTCATCGTCGACGGCGTCGTAAAAGCACGTCCCGGTTCCCCGGTCAAAATAGCGCAGGCAGCGCATGCGGCTGACCAGCCCGGCCAACGCTCACAGGGTCAGCCGGCCCAAGGGGAGCCGCAGCAGGTCGCGACGCCTGCCGCAAAAGCCGACGCCCCGCAACCCGCCAAATAAGCCGCGGAGCCTCTCGAAATGTTCTCACGCTTTTTCATCGACCGCCCTATTTTCGCTGCGGTACTGTCGATCTTCCTGGTGCTCGCCGGTCTCGCTGCGATGCGCACGCTGCCGATCGCCCAATATCCGGAAATCGCACCGCCTGTTGTCACGGTACGGGCCGTCTATCCCGGCGCTTCCGCGGAAGTGCTGGAGCAGACTGTCGCCGCGCCGCTGGAAAACCAGATCAACGGCGTCGAGAACATGCTCTTCATGAGCTCGAACTCGTCGTCGAACGGCGTGGTCGAGATCAACGTCACCTTCGAGATCGGTACCAACGTCGACCAGGCGGCGCTCAACGTCAATAACCGCGTCAAACAAGCCGAAGCGCGATTGCCGCAGGAAGTGCGGCGCCAGGGCGTAACTGCCGAGAAGAATTCCTCTTCGTTCCTTCAGGTGCTGGCGTTCAACTCGCCGGACGGCACTTTCGACGACCTTTACGTCAGCAACTACGTCACGCTGAACGTGCTCGACACGATCAAGCGCGTGCCGGGCACGACCAACGTGCAGATCTTCGGCGCCAAGGATTACGCAATGCGCATCTGGCTGCGGCCGGACCGGATGACGCAACTCAAGCTCACTACCGCCGACTTGTTGCGAGCCCTGAATGAGCAAAACGCGCAATTCGCAGCCGGCAAAGTAGGCCAGGCACCGACCGGCGGTCCGCAGGAACTTGTGTACACCATTACGACCAGGGGTCGGCTGGCCGATCCGCGGGAGTTCGAAGAAATCATCATTCGTTCGAATGCGGACGGCTCTGCGCTGCGCCTGAAAGATGTAGCGCGCATCGAATTGGCGTCAAAGGACTACGATTTCATCGGGCGCGTCAATGGCAAACAGTCCGCACTTCTCGGCATTTTCCTGCAACCGGGCGCGAACGCGCTCGATGTAGCAGAGGATGTCGGCAAAACCATGGCCGGGATTTCCAAGCGATTCCCGGTCGGCATGGAGTACCAAAACGTCTACGACACCACGCGCTTCGTCAAGGTTTCGATACGCGAAGTGGCAAAGACCCTGATCGAGGCGATGGCGCTGGTGTTTCTCGTTGTGTTCCTGTTCCTGCAAAACTGGCGCGCGACGCTCATTCCGTTTGCCGCGGTACCAGTATCGCTGATCGGCACCTTTGCCGGCCTGTTTGTGCTCGGTTACTCGATCAACACGCTGACGCTGTTCGGCATGGTGCTGGCTATCGGCATCGTGGTCGACGACGCCATCGTGGTGCTGGAAAACGTCGAGCGCATCATGCACGAGGAACACAAGAACGCCCGGGAGGCGGCCATCAAGGCCATGACCGAAGTGACGGGTCCGGTCGTCGCCATCGTGCTGACGCTATGCGCGGTGTTCGTGCCGATCGCCTTTCTCGGCGGGCTGACCGGCGAGTTGTACCGGCAGTTCGCGGTCACGATCGCGATCGCCGTGGTACTTTCCGGCATCATCGCGCTGACATTGACGCCGGCCCTGTGTGTGCTCATCCTGCGACGCGAACACAAAACACCGCTGCGCTTCTTCACCTGGTTCAACAACTGGTTCCAGCGCGTGACTGGACGCTACACCGGCGGCGCAGCATGGATCATCCGCCGCGGCGCCATCGGTCTGCTGCTGTTCGCCGGCATGGTGGCCATCACCATCGGGCTGTGGAGAATCACGCCGGGCAGCCTGGTGCCCGACGAGGACCAGGGTTACTACATCGGTGCGGTATTTCTGCCCGACGGCGCGACTCTGCAGCGCACCGACAAGGTCGTCACCGAAGTTCTCAAGGCGATCCAGTCCAACCACGCCAACGAATATGCCGTCGCCTTTACCGGGCTCGATTTTCTGGGCGGTGGATTCCGCAACAATGCCGCCACCATTTTCGTGACCCAGCGCCACTGGGACGAACGCCAGGGTATCGGCACGCAGGAACTCATTGGCGACTACTTCATGAAGACCGCCGGGATCAAGGAAGGCCTCGTGCTCGCATTCGCGCCGCCGCCGATCTTCGGACTGGGCAATGCCGGTGGTTTCGAGTTCTATATACAGAATCGCGGCGAAGGCGGCCCACAACGGCTGGCCGCGGAAATGGGCAAATTTCTCGCCGCGGCCAACAAGGATCCGCAGCTCGCCGGCGTGCAGACGCTGTGGCGCGCCGGCGTACCGCAATTACATATCGACGTCGATCGCGAAAAAGCCAAGGCGCTCGGCGTGCCGATTGGAGATGTGTTCGATACGCTGTCCGCCACGCTCGGTTCCTACTACGTGAACGACTTCAACAAATTCGGACGCACCTGGCAGGTGCTAATGTCGGCGGAGCCCGGATATCGCAACAAGCCGGATTCAGTCGGCGAGTTGTACGTACGTTCCGACAAGGGCGCGATGGTGCCGATAAAGACCTTGGCGAAAGTTTCCTACACTTCGGGACCGGACTCATTGGATCGCTTTAACAATCTGCCCGCGGTCAAGCTACTGGGGCAGGGCGCGCCGGGCGTGTCCTCGGGCCAGGCCATCGCCGTTGTCGAACGTATAGCCAACGAAGTACTGCCGTCGGATTTCAGTTACGACTGGGGCGGCGCGTCATTTCAGGAGAAAAAGTCCAGCGGAACCTCGACGCTCGCGCTCGGACTCGCCGCAATCATGGTGTTCCTGATCCTGGCGGCGCAGTACGAAAGGTGGTCGCTCCCGCTTTCCGTGATGATGGCCTTGCCTTTCGGTACCTTCGGCGCGTTGGCGGCGGTCTGGATACGGGGCCTGACCAACGACGTTTACTTTCAGATCGGGCTGGTCACATTGCTCGGATTAGCGGCAAAGAACGCGATCCTGATCGTGGAATACGCATTGCTGAAACACCAGGAGGGCCTGTCGCCTTCCGCCGCGGCGGTGGAAGCGGCACGATTGCGCTTTCGTCCGATCCTGATGACCTCGCTGGCTTTCATCCTTGGGGTAACGCCGCTCGCGTTCTCGACCGGCGCCGGCGCAGGCGCGCGGATCGCAGTGGGTACTGGCGTCATGGGCGGCATGCTGGCCGCCACCTTTCTGGCGATATTCTTCGTGCCGATGTTCTTCAAATTGATCACCGATCGGCATCTGACCGAAAATCGGTCGACGGCGCAGATTCGCGCCGAAATCGAGCATCACAAGGCACTCGCCGAGCAGGCGGCCGAAGTCCCACATCACGCTCCAGCGTCCAAAGGAGCGCCGTGATGAGGCGCAACCGGCTGATCACAGCGTCACTGCTTGCCGCCGCGCTCACCGCCTGCATGACCGCCGGGCCGGATTATCGGCGCCCGCGAGTGGACGTTCCGGAACAATGGCCGGGCGCGACCGCCACCGATCCGGTTTCCTCTACCTGGTGGAAGGCTTACAACGATCCGGTGCTCGACCGCATGGTCGACGATGCGCTCGCCTACAACACCGACCTGCGACGCGTTATTGCCCGTGTAGACGAGGCGCGCGCCGCGCTTGGCATCAGCCGTGCAGACCGGTACCCGGGCATTTCCGCCAGTGCCGGTGCGACCCGTAACCGCGCAAGTCAGGAGAGCGCTACCGGCGTACCGCCCGGGTCCGACCCGGAGTTCAGCAATTACCGCACAACCCTCAACGCTTCCTACGAGATCGATTTCTGGGGGAAGTATCGGCGTGCCACGGAGGCGGCGCGCGCCGAATTGCTCTCGGCG
>JANMYN010000150.1:0-2134 GCA_031382195.1 Betaproteobacteria bacterium | reverse complement strand
GAAATAATCGGCCTCCTCTCCACTGCTCATGTTCACGAACGGCAGAACCGCGATGGCGGGACCGGAAGGTAATGAGAGCGGGGAAGCCGCTGGACTGACAGCAGAAGTGAGTGCGATTCGATACGCCCGCACCGGCTTGGCGATGTTCTTGACCTGTTGTTCGCCGATGAACTTGAACTGAAGAGGAAGCTTGCCCTCCACCTGGTCAAAGGCGGTGCCGGAGATGCAAATGCCGCCCGGGTCGGCCAGCGACTGAAGTCTCGCAGCAACGTTGACTCCGTCGCCGTAGATGGTGCCGTCTTCCTGCTCGATCACATCGCCCAGATTGATGCCGATGCGGAACTGCATGCGCCGGTGGTCGGCCAGCTGATGATTGCGCTTGCTGAGTTCGTGCTGGATCTCGTTGGCACAGTCAACCGCTTCCACCGCGCTGGGAAACTCGGCGAGGACGCTGTCGCCAGCAGTGTCGATGAGCCGTCCGCCATGGCCTTCGATGCGTTTGCGGAACAGGTCTCGGAACTCGTTGAGCACGCGCAGTGTCTCGGCCTCATCATCGGCCATGAGCCGCGAGTAGCCGGCGGCGTCGGCGGAGAGGATGGCGGAAAGTTTGCGGTGGGTGGGCATCGAGGAGATTCGCCAGCGTCAGGCGCGCGGATGGGTGTGCGCGACCCCGATAAGGTGAAAGCCTGCCCGTATCCCCGGCATTCCCAGCCCCCTTGCCGTGACCGCTTCAGGATGACCGATGCATGGCGCACAGTACACCACATGAATCGGTCAATGCCTAGTGTAGTGCTTTCGAATTACCGGAACATTCCCTCCCCTGCGTGCGGGGGACAAGGGACACTTGAAGCGCAGCAGGGCTAGGGTGGGGGCGACCCCCGCACGTGCTCGCTAGACATGCCCCTATCCCACCCCCCCCGCTTTGTGGGGGAAGGAGTTTTTCGGGCGGAGACATACATAAGTTCCAAAAAGAACGAAGCACTACACTAGTCGTCTCCCCGGGAAGACCGTCCAGCCCTTTCAAGTGCGCGGTCTGAAGCTGGCATAGCCGTGCAGAGAAAGGGCAAGACCAGTACTCGATCGAGTCGGGACGGCGTCGATCTGGCACAATGCACACTTTCCGACCATGGCGCACCCATCCCAATCGTTTTCCCTGCCTTGTTGTCCGCGCCGGCGCTGTAGCAGCAGTCCTTTGGTCGCGCGCAGCGCCTGCGCTCCGTAAGCCGATTACCCACCATGAACAGCATCAGCTCCACTACCGAGATCATTGCCGACTTGCGCGCCGGACGGATGGTCATCCTCGTGGATGAGGAGGAGCGCGAGAATGAAGGCGATCTGCTGATGGCTGCGGAGTTTGTTACGCCTGATGCGGTAAATTTCATGGCCAAGCACGGGCGCGGGCTGATCTGTCTGACGCTGACCGAGGAGCGTTGCCGGCAGATCGATCTGCCGCTGATGGTCGGTGACAACCGTTCCCGCATGGGAACCAATTTCACGCTTTCGATCGAAGCTGCCAGCGGCGTGACCACCGGCATTTCCGCGGCTGATCGCGCGCGCACGGTGCAGGCGGCGGTCAAGAAGGATGCGAAGCCGGAAGACATCGTGCAGCCGGGACACATCTTTCCACTCATGGCGCAGAAGGGCGGCGTGCTGGTGCGTGCGGGGCACACCGAGGCTGGTTGCGACCTGGCACAACTCGCGGGACTGGTTCCGGCGGCGGTTATCTGCGAAGTGCTGAAGGATGACGGCGAAATGGCGCGGCTTCCCGATCTGATCGAGTTTGCCGCGAAACACGAGATCAAGATCGGCACCATTGCCGATCTGATTCATTACCGCAGCGGCACGGAAACGCTGGTCGAGCGTGTGGCCGAGCGGCCGCTGGAAACGGTATTCGGGAAGTTCAAGCTGGTGGCGTATCGCGACAAGAGTTCGCGGGATACGCATATTGCGCTGGTCAAGGGCGAAGTGGCGCCGGGCCGGGAGACGCTGGTGCGGGTGCACGAACCGCTGTCGGTTGCCGATTTTCTGGATGCCGGCAGCCACAGCCACTCGTGGAATCTGAACGACGCTCTGCGCGCAATCGCGGCGGCGGAAAGCGGCGTGGTGGTTTTGTTGCACCGGACCGAGTCCGGCG
>JANMYN010000145.1:0-13887 GCA_031382195.1 Betaproteobacteria bacterium | reverse complement strand
AAAATTGAAGCACGCGGTCGTAAACGTCGACGATCGCTTCGGGTTTGAGCTTGCACAATCAATCGACAGGTCCCGCGTCAATGTCCTTGGCTACGGTTTCGGCAAGGGTGAAATCGCCGGTCATCGCCTGGATCTTTCAACTCGCGGACTGAAACTCGAAATATCTACTCCCTGGGGGTCCGCGCAACTGACCAGCCATCTGATCGGCGGATTCAACGCCGCAAATCTGCTCGGTGTGCTTGGCGTTCTGATGACCACCGACGTACCGCTCCGGGATGCGGTCGACGCGCTCGCGCACGTCGAGTCCGTTCCAGGCCGGCTGCAGATGGTAAAGCTGCCCAATGCCCCGTTGGTCTTCGTGGACTATGCGCATTCGCCCGATGCGCTGGAGAAGGTGTTGCAGACGTTGCGCGATCTATTGCCTGTCGGCGCGAAATTGCATTGCGTCTTCGGTTGCGGCGGCGATCGCGATCCAGGCAAGCGGCCCTTGATGGGGGAAGTCGCGACACGCCTGTCGGATCGCGTGATCATCACCAGTGACAATCCGCGCTCCGAAAATCCACGCGCCATCATCGACGACATCATCGCCGGCGCGCACTCCAATTACGAGATCGAAGTCGACCGAACCGGGGCGATATTCAAGGCACTGCACTCGGCCGCACCGGACGACGTCGTGCTGATCGCCGGAAAAGGTCACGAAACATATCAAGAAGTCGGTACGCAACGTTTGCCCTTCGATGATGCGCAGATTGCGCGCGAAATGCTGCGTCGCCTGGGCGGAACTCGGCACCATGCTTGACGTCGCCACCACCGCGCAGGCAATCGGAGCCCGACATGTCGGCCCCAATACCGAGTTTGTCCGGGTAACGACCGATAGCCGCGATGTGCGCCGAGGCGATTTGTTCGTGGGAATACGCGGCGAACGCTTCGACGGACAGGCGTTTGCGGATCAAGCCTTGCTGGCTGGCGCCTGCGCTGTGATGGTGGAACCGGGCGCGCGAATTCTTACTCCGGGCGCGCCTGTACTCGAAGTAGACGATACGCGCCTTGCGCTGGGCAGGCTGGCGGCATTTTGGCGAAATCGCTTTGTTTCACCGCTGATCGCTGTTACCGGCAGTAACGGCAAGACTACCGTGAAGGAAATGCTCGCCTCGATTCTGCGCCAAGTCGCCGGTGAGTCTTGCGTACTGGCAACAGCCGGAAACTTGAACAACGACATCGGCCTGCCGCTGACACTGTTGCGGCTCGATTCCGGACATCGATACGCCGTCGTCGAGATGGGGATGAATCATCTCCGAGAGATTGCCTACCTTTCGAGTCTGGCCCGGCCCACCGTGGCAGTTATAAGTAATGCAGGTTCCGCGCATATTGGAAAACTCGGTTCGGTCGACGCCATTGCGCGCGCAAAGGGAGAAATATTCGAAGGTCTCGATAAGACGGGCACGGCCGTCATCAACAGCGACGACGTTTTCGCCGATTACTGGCGCGGCCTGGCGCGAGGACGATCCGTCGTAGATTTCGGCCTCGAGAGCAAAGCTGCGATCTCCGCTACTTATGAGCTGACTGCATTCGGGAGCCTGGTCACCTTTCGCAATCCGCGAGGGCAGTTCGTCGCGACACTGCGCATACCCGGCCTGCACAACATCAGAAATGCTCTGGCGGCGGCGGCGTGCGCCTATGCACTGGATGCTCCTGAAGCCGCGATCGCCGCCGGTCTTGCTTCCTACGCGGGGGTAAAGTCGCGACTGCAACGCAAGCGCCACTCGTCCGGCGCCCTGGTGATCGACGACTCCTACAACGCCAATCCGGACTCCATGCAAGCCGCAATCGCAGTGCTGGCGGCATATCCGGGACACACAATTTTTGTCATGGGCGACATGGGTGAGCTTGGCGACAGCGCAGAAGCGATGCACGCGGCCGTCGGAGAATTCGCCAAGCGCTCGGGCGTGCAAGCCCTGTTGGCGCTGGGTGAGAAGAGCGCTTCAGCGGCGCGAAGTTTCGGCAAAGGCGCGCGGCATTTTTCCGATATCGATGAATTGATCAGTGCGCTGGCGGATGGGCTTCAGTCCGGGTCGACGGTGCTGGTAAAGGGTTCTCGTTTCATGCGCATGGAGCGCGTCGTCGAGGCGCTGGGAGCGGTTAACGGGGAATCGGCGGTGAAAGGCAATTCCTGATGCTGCTCGCGCTTACCCAATGGCTGGCAGAGGATGTCCACATTCGGGCGTTCAACGTCTTCAACTACATCACCTTGCGAGCTGTCCTGGCCACGCTGACGGCATTGCTGATTTCTTTCATCGTCGGCCCGGTCATGATTCGCAAGCTCACCGCCTATAAGATTGGCCAATCGGTGCGCGACGATGGTCCGAAGAGCCATCTGACGAAGGCAGGCACGCCGACGATGGGCGGCGCATTGATCCTGATCTCGATCGCGATTACGACCCTGTTGTGGGCCGATCTGCGTAATCGTTACGTATGGGTGGTTCTGTTGGTGACTCTCGGTTTCGGCATCATTGGATGGATTGATGACTATCGCAAGGTGGTCCATCGAAATCCGAAAGGTTTATCGGCGCGCAAAAAGTTCCTTTGGCAGTCGGTCATAGGACTGGGCGCTGCAATTTATCTCGCCACTTCCGCGACCCTGCCCGGGCAGACGGAACTGATCGTGCCGCTATTCAAGCAAGTCACGTATCCACTGGGTATCGTCGGGTTCGTGGTGATGAGCTACTTCGTCATCGTTGGCACGAGCAACGCGGTCAATCTGACCGACGGGCTGGATGGTCTGGCAATCCTGCCGACAGTCATGGTCGGCAGCGCGCTGGGTGTATTCGCCTACGTGGCAGGCAATGCCATCTATTCGCGCTATCTGGGTTTTCCCCTGATCCCTGGTGCGGGTGAACTCACGGTGGTTTGCGCGGCGCTTACTGGGGCTGGTCTTGCCTTTCTATGGTTCAACGCGTATCCGGCGGAAGTGTTCATGGGCGACGTCGGCGCGCTTGCGCTCGGCGGGGCGCTCGGCACCATCGCCGTGATCGTTCGGCAGGAAATTGTCCTCTTCATCATGGGCGGTGTTTTCGTCGTGGAGACACTTTCTGTAGTGCTCCAGGTTGCGTCGTTCAAAATGACCGGCAAGCGCATTTTCCGGATGGCGCCGTTGCATCACCACTATGAATTGAAGGGCTGGAAGGAGAATCAAGTCGTTGTCCGTTTCTGGATCATCACCATGATGCTTGTGCTTGTGGGTTTGTCGACACTAAAGCTGCGCTAACGAGCATGGAAACGGATAACGACCTGGCTTTCGCAAACGCCCGCTACGCGCCGCGCAGTGCCATGTTGCAGAGAAAATCAGGTCGCCACAAGGAGGTGAACAGTGACCAGCCATTTGCACTTTGAATTGTTTATGCAGGCGCTGCGCGTTCGCGCGTCCCAGGCCGGTCCCAAACAACTCGCCCTGGGAGACATGCATTCCGAGCAGAGCGAAGATGTCGGTTCGGTGCGCCTGTCTCGAATCGAGGCCGCCATGAAGGCCACGCGTGCCGATCGACCTGACAAATAGGCACACACTCGTGCTCGGTCTTGGCGCAAGCGGACTGTCGATGGCGCGCTGGCTCTCTGCCCGCGGCGCACTGGTGCGCGTAGCAGACAGCCGGAGCACACCGCCGTTTGCCGCGCAGTTGCAAAGCGAACTTCCGGCGGTCGAGGTGCATACCGGCGCGTTTCGCGAGGAGAATTTCGCGGGGGTCGACCTCATCGCGGTCAGTCCCGGCGTGCCCCTGTCAGAGCCCCTGATCCGCGCCGCAGAGGAACGAGGGGTCGATATCGTCGGCGATATCGAATTGTTCGCCAGAATCCGGGAAGAATTTCCCGGCAACCGGGTCATTGCAATCACCGGATCGAATGGCAAAAGCACAGTCACGGAGATGGTCGGTGCGATGGTTCGTGCCGCAAAAGTCCGGACCCTGGTGGCGGGAAACATCGGCGTGCCGATCCTGGATGCGCTGTCCGAAGTCGAGTCCGGCCGCAGGCGCCGTCCGGACGTATTCGTGCTCGAGCTGTCCAGCTTCCAACTCGAATCGACCCGCAGCCTGAATCCCGATGCGGCCGCGGTTCTGAACCTGAGCGAGGATCACCTCGATCGCTATTCCGGAATGCGGGATTACGCGGATGCGAAGGCGCGCATTTTTTTCGGCGACGGCGTCCAGGTAATAAACCGGGAGGACAGATGGGCTAGCGACATGATCGGCCCTGGACGGAAAGTATTCACTTTTGGACTGGATGAGCCCTGGCAAGAAGGCAACTGGGGATTGCGCGAAATCGAAGGTGAGCTTTGGCTGGCGGAAGGACGCGCGAACCTGATGAAGGTTTCCGAACTGAAAGTCGCGGGCTTGCACAACGCGGCGAACGCGCTGGCGGCGCTGGCTTTATGCCGAGCGATACGGCTGCCCTACGAGCCGCTGCTCGACGCGCTATTCGATTTCGAAGGTTTGCCTCATCGCGTGCAGAAAGTTGCCGAGGTCAGGGGCATTGATTTCTACGACGACTCCAAAGGCACCAATGTCGGCGCTACGGTGGCCGCGCTCATGGGGATGACTACGAGAATTGTTCTGATCGCCGGCGGAGACGGCAAGGGCCAGGATTTCTCACCCTTGCGCGATGCGGTAGCAAAAAAAGCGAAAGGTGTAGTTGTCATCGGCCGCGACGGCGACAAGATTGCGCTGGCCATAGAGTCCTCGGGCGTCGAGATTGTTCGCGCCGCCAGCATGCACGACGCGGTCAGAGCCGGTTTTTCGCTGGCGCAACGCGGCGATGCCGTATTGTTGTCGCCCGCGTGTGCCAGCTTCGACATGTTCCGCAACTACGAACATCGCGCCGAAGTCTTTGTCAATGAAGTGCGCGCGTTGGAGGCCGATCAGTGAGCGCCTTTCTGGGGATCGGCGTAGCTGCCAGACCGACGCCGATTGCGGAGTTTGACTACGCGGTCGCCAGTACCGCGGGACTTCTTCTCGCACTCGGATTGGTCATGGTCTATTCCTCTTCAATCGCGATAGCGGAGGGCGGGCGCTTTGCCGGTAATCAATCAGTCTATTTCCTCATTCGGCATGGTGTATTCCTGTTTGTCGGTCTGATGGCCGGATTCATCTGCTTTCAGTTTCCCCTGCGGTTTTGGGAGCAGGCCGCGCCCTATCTTTTCTGTCTGGGCGTATTGCTGTTGACACTTGTCCTGATTCCCGGCGTCGGCCGGGAAGTCAATGGCAGCCGGCGCTGGCTGTCGCTTGGTTTATTCAACCTGCAGCCCTCCGAACTGATGAAATTGTTCGCGGTGCTTTATGCCGCCGACTACACAGTGCGCAAGGCGGCGCTGATGCACAGTTTTCGCAAGGCTTTCCTGCCAATGCTGATCGTAATGCTCCTCACCGGAGGTTTGCTGCTGCGTGAGCCGGATTTCGGCGCCTTTGCGGTAATTGCGCTCGTTGCCATGGGCGTTCTGTTCTTGGGGGGTATGAACTGGAGGCTGTTTGTGACGCTCATCGCGTTGTTGCTGATCGGCTTCGTCATGCTGATCTGGACGTCGCCGTATCGTCTGCAGCGTGTGATCGGATTCATGGATCCGTGGGCGGACCCCTATGGAAAAGGTTATCAACTGTCGCATGCGTTGATCGCCTTCGGGCGCGGCGAGTGGCTCGGTGTCGGTCTGGGCGCAAGCGTCGAGAAACTTTTCTATCTCCCGGAGGCGCACACCGATTTTCTGCTCGCGGTCATTGCGGAGGAACTTGGCTTCCTCGGTGTGCTGTCGGTGATTGTCTTGTTCGGGTGGTTGATCTGGAGAGCATTCGCGATCGGTAACCAGGCGGCGCGCATGGAGCGCTGCTTCTCCGCACTGGTGGCGCAGGGAATTGCGCTATGGCTAGGCGCCCAGGCATTCATCAACATGGGCGTGAATATGGGCGTACTCCCGACCAAGGGGTTGACCTTGCCGCTGCTCTCGTTCGGCGGCAGCGGAATCGTCGCCAATTGCTGCGCACTCGCAATCCTGCTTCGGGTGGATTACGAAAACAGGCAGATGATGCGAGGGTATTCGCTATGAGCCGAACCATCCTCGTCATGGCCGGAGGTACTGGAGGCCACATCTTTCCGGCGCTGGCTGTCGCCGATCAGTTGCGCGACAAGGGCTGGAAAATCGTTTGGCTTGGCTCGAAGGCGGGCATGGAAAGTCAGCTTGTTCCGCAATATGGATTCGAAATTGAGTGGGTCCGATTCTCGGGATTACGCGGCAAAGGACTGCTGCGACTGGTGCTGTTGCCGCCGAACCTGCTGATAGCATTCTGGCAAAGTGCGCGTGCGATTTTTCGCGTGCGGCCAGACGTCGTGCTAGGCATGGGCGGCTACATATCATTCCCCGGCGGCATAATGGCGGCCCTGTTGGCGCGCCCCCTGGTGTTGCACGAGCAGAACTCCATCGCGGGGCTCGCCAACAAGGTGTTGGCGCGCGTCGCGGACCGTATCCTGGTTGCGTTTCCCAACGCGTTGAAAAATTCCGAGTGGACCGGCAATCCGGTGCGTCGCGATATTGCCCAATTGCCAACTCCCGAGCAACGTTTCCGCGATCGTGCAGGTAATCTGAAGCTACTGGTTGTCGGCGGGAGTCTCGGAGCGCAAGCACTTAACGAGACGGTGCCGCGCGCCCTGGCGCTGATTCCGGAATCGCAACGCCCCGAGGTCACGCATCAAGCCGGCGAGAAGCATCTGGCCATGCTCGAGCGCGGCTATCGGGAGGCGGGTGTGACCGCGACAACGCTGGCATTCATCCGCAATATGGCGGGCGCCTACGCGATAGCCGATGTGGTGATTTGCCGGGCCGGTGCATTGACAGTCTCCGAGCTTGCCGCGGCAGGCATCGCCAGTGTACTCGTCCCCTTCCCGGCAGCGGTCGACGATCACCAGACCTTCAACGCCCGCTATCTCGCCGATCAATCCGCGGCGGTACTGCTTCCACAGGCCGAACTGACACCGCGCAAACTCGCCGATCTGCTACTTGGTTTCACCAGAAGCAGGCTGCTGGACATGGCCAACCGCGCACGCGCATTGGGCAAGCCTGACGCCGCCAGCATCGTCGCCGAACGTTGCATGGCGGTTGCGGCATGAAGCACAAAGTCAAACATGTGCACTTCATCGGTATCGGCGGCGCTGGAATGAGCGGGATCGCAGAAGTCATGCTCAATCTGGGTTTCGAAGTCAGCGGCTCCGATATTTCTGCCGGCGCTGCTACGGCGCGACTGAAGATGCTCGGGGCAAAAGTGCACATAGGCCACGACGAAACGAATGTCACCGGGGCCAATGCCGTGGTTACCTCTACAGCGGTCAGGCCGGATAACCCCGAAGTCGCCGCCGCCCGCGCGAAGCGCATTCCGGTCGTGCCCAGAGCGATGATGCTTGCGGAATTGATGCGGCTCAAGCAGGGCATTGCCATCGCCGGGACCCACGGCAAGACCACAACGACCAGCCTGGTAGCGAGCGTGCTCGCCGAGGCGGGAATGGATCCGACCTTCGTCATCGGCGGCAGGCTCGAGGCGGCCGGCTCTCACGCAAAACTCGGCACCGGTGAATTCATCGTCGTGGAGGCCGACGAGTCCGACGCATCGTTTCTTTACCTCCAGCCGGTGCTCGCGGTCGTCACCAATATCGATGCCGACCACATGGAGACCTATGGACACGACTTCGGTCGACTGCGTCAGGCCTTTCTCGAGTTCATCGAACACCTGCCCTTTTATGGAATGGCGGTACTGTGCATTGACGACGCCAACGTGAGAAGCCTGCTGCCCATCATCACCAAGCAGGTCGCTACTTACGGACTATCCGAGGGCGCGCAGATTCGTGCGGTCGATGTTGAAGCCGATGCCGGCCGAATGCGCTTCCGCGTCGTGCGCAAAAATGGGCAGTCAAAGGCTGCTGCCGATTTGAACATTTCGCTGAACCTTCCCGGCTTGCACAATGTACAGAATGCGCTTGCCGCGATAGCGGTGGGAATGGAAATCGGTGCTCCGGATAGCGCGATCGTCAAGGCGCTGGCTGAATTCCGCGGTGTCGGGCGACGCTTCCAGCGCTACGGCGACGTGGCGTTGGCCGACGGAAAATTCACCCTCATTGACGACTATGGCCATCACCCCGTGGAGATTGCAGCGACGATCTCCGCCGCGCGAGGGGCGTTCCCGAATCGTCGTCTGGTTCTTGCTTTTCAACCCCATCGCTACACGCGCACGCGGGACTGCTTTGAGGATTTCGTAAAGATTCTATCTTCCGTCGACGCTCTGCTGCTTACCGAAGTCTACCCGGCCGGCGAAGCTCCGATCGTGGCTGCCGATGGCCGGGCACTGGCGCGCGCGGTTCGTGTGGCGGGCAGGATCGAGCCGGTATTCGTCGAACAGATTGAAGATCTACCGGCAGCCATTCTCGCAGCGGCGAAAAGCGGCGACGTGGTCATCATTATGGGCGCCGGGTCCATCGGCACGGTGCCCGGAAAAATAGCCAAAATTAACTGAGCGAAGAAGCATGGATATGGCGGAACTCGGACAGATCGAAACCAGCGGATTGCGCGGTGAATTCAAGCGCAACGAGGCGATGCGCAAGCATGTGAGTTGGCGAGCCGGCGGGGTCGCTGATCGCACTTACGCTCCCGCAGATCTTGACGATCTCGGCGTATTTCTCGGCCGGCTCCCGCAGAACGAACCGATTCTCTTTGTCGGTCTTGGCAGCAATTTGCTGGTCCGCGATGGGGGTCTTCGCGGTACCGTTGTATTTACGCATCGCCTGCTCGCGCGCCTGTTTCTTGAGGAGAGTGCTGGTTACGCAGAGATCTACGCGGAGGCGGGCGTTGCCAGTCCGAAAGTTGCGCGTCTCGCGGCGCTGAGTCACCTCGAAGGTGCGGAGTTTCTCGCCGGCATACCCGGCACGGTGGGTGGCGCGCTGGCAATGAATGCAGGCTGCTACGGAGCAGAGACCTGGAGCGCGGTTGCCCGGGTGAGAACCGTCGACCGCGCGGGCCGGTTGCACATTCGCGAGCCTCACGAATATACGGTCGGTTACCGCAGCGTCCTTCCGGTACAGTCCAATGACGAGTTTTTCGTTGCCGCCTGGTTCCGATTTGCGCGAGGCGACAGCGATACGGCGCGCCAGAAGATCAAGGAGTTGCTGTCGAAGCGCATCGCCACGCAGCCACTGGGCGAACCCAACGCGGGCTCTGTATTCCGTAATCCGCCGGGCGACTATGCGGCCCGACTCATCCAGGAAAGCGGACTCAAAGGCAAGCGCATAGGCGGCGCGGAGGTATCTACGCTGCACGCCAATTTCATTGTCAACAAAGGCGGGGCGACGGCGCATGACATCGAAGCGCTGATCGAACTCGTGCAGGAAACGATAAAGCGCGAAGCAAACGTGACACTGGTACGCGAAGTGCAGATCGTGGGCGACGCGTAATGGCGCAAGTATGAGCGCTTCCCGGTTTGGAAAAGTGGCGGTACTCATGGGCGGTCGCTCCGCCGAGAGAGAGATTTCGCTGTTGTCAGGCAACGCAGTGCTCGGTGCCTTGCGCGAGCGCGCGGTAGACGCGCATGCCTTCGACCCGCAAAAGCGCGACCTATCGGATCTCAGGCGCGAGAACTTCGAGCGCGTGTTTATCGCGTTGCACGGTCGTTATGGAGAAGACGGTACCGTGCAAGGAGCACTCGAATTGCTCGGCATCCCCTACACCGGAAGCGGAGTTATGGCGAGCGCTCTGGCAATGGATAAATGGCGCACAAAACTGATGTGGCAGGCAGTCGGCATTCCCGTTCCAAAAGATGTTCTGGTTAATGAAAAATCAGACTGGAACGCGGTCGCACAGACACTGGGTCTACCGCTCATCATAAAGCCTGTTCACGAAGGATCCACGATCGGGCTGACAAAGGTTCTCTCGGTGGAGGAATTACCCGCAGCCTACGCACTGGCAGCGCGCCATGACCGAACGGTGCTCGCGGAAGAGTTCATAGACGGCCAGGAACTCACTGCGTCAATTCTGGACGACACCGCATTGCCGCTGATCCGCATCGAGGCGCCACAGGGAAATTACGATTACCAGAACAAATATTTCAGCGACGAGACCATATATCACTGTCCCGCAGGGATCCGAGGAGATTCCGAGCAATCCATCCGCGAAAGCGCGCTGCAGGCATTCCAGGTCCTTGGATGTGAGGGCTGGGGTCGGGCCGATCTGATTTTGCGAACCGATAACACTTTCTCGTTTCTGGAGATGAATACATCACCGGGAATGACCGGTCACAGTTTGGTGCCGATGGCGGCGCGGCAGGCAGGTCTTGCCTTTCCCGATCTTGTCGCAAGAATACTCGAAGGCGCTCATGTGGGATGACGCCATCGCGATGAGGATCACCGCGAATCTGCTGCTAGCAGTTGCCGCGGCGTTGACGTTGTATGCGGCCGCGCATTACGTAGTTCATCTGCCGATTTTTCCGCTCCGCGATATTCAATTGACAGGTGACGTGGCGCACGTGACCCATGATCAAGTCGAGTCAGTTGTTGCCAGAGAAATTCGTGGCAACTTCTTCACCGTGGACCTGGCGCAGGTGCGCGCTGCTTTTGAAAAACTGCCATGGGTGCGCAAGGTCAATGTGCGACGGCAATGGCCGGACCGTCTCGAAGTTGCGGTGGAGGAGCACAGACCGCTTGCGCGGTGGGGGTCTACCGCGCTGGTCAGTGCGCAAGGGGAGGTATTCGAGGCGGCGATCAACACCACATTGCCGGTGCTCCAGGGGCCGGAAGGTACCGCGCCGGAAGTCGTGTCGCACTATCAGGATTTTGAACAAGCGGTTGAACCTGTCGGCAGGCGCATCGTGCAAGTAACGCTGTCTGCTCGACGCGCCTGGGTGCTGAAACTCGACGACGATACGGTGATTGAACTCGGGCGCAACAATCTCGGGCCGAGACTTGCCGGGTTTGTCGCCGTGTATGGGCGCACCGTCGCGCGCATGTCGCGGTCGCCCACGTACATCGACCTGCGCTACACGAACGGATTCGCAGTGCGTAGCCCGGGATTGAAGTGGGACGGAAAAAAGACCTGAATGGAATTGTCGGAACACACATGGCATTGAGCGGAAGAAAAGAAAACAAGAATCTGATTGTCGGACTCGACATCGGTACGTCGAAGATCGCGGCCATCGTTGCCGAGATGGGGCCGGAAGGCGGCTTCGAGGTCATCGGCATGGGCAGTTCGCCGTCCCGCGGATTGAAAAAGGGCGTGGTGGTGAATATCGAGTCGACCGTCAACGCGATCCAGCGAGCCCTCGAGGAAGCGGAGCTCATGGCGGACTGCAAGATCCGTGACGTGTGGACCGGCATTGCAGGGAGCCACATCCGCAGTTTCAACTCCCACGGCATGGTCGCGATCAAGGATCGTGAAGTCGCGCAGAACGATGTGGATCGCGTAGTTGAAACCGCCAAAGCGATCCCTATTCCGACCGACCAGCAGATTCTGCACGTCCTCAACCAGGAATTCGTAATCGACGGCCAGGAAGATGTACGCGAGCCGCTCGGGATGAGCGGGGTGCGCCTGGAAGTGAAGGTGCATATTGTCACCGGTGCCGTTTCTGCAGCGCAAAACATCATGAAGTGTGTGAGGCGCTGTGGTCTGGAAGTCAACGATCTCATTCTGCAGCCGCTGGCGTCGGCGATGGCGGTTTTGTCGGAAGACGAAAAGGACCTTGGCGTTTGCCTGGTTGATATCGGTGGCGGGACTTCAGACATCGCGGTGTTCACACAAGGCGCAATCAGGCATACCGCCGTGATTCCGATCGCAGGCGATCAGATTACTAACGACATTGCAATGGCATTGCGCACGCCGACAAAGGAAGCCGAAGAGATCAAACGTCGCTATGGGTGCGCGTTGCGCGAGCTGGCGGATCCGCAAGAAATGGTCGAAGTGCCCGGAGTCGGAGAGCGCGGTTCCAAGAAGATGTCGCGTCAGACCCTCGCAGAAGTCATCGAGCCTCGCGTGGAAGAGTTGTACTCGCTTGTCCAGGCCGAGCTTCGCCGCAGTGGCTTCGAGGAACTGCTGTCCTCGGGCATCGTCATTACCGGCGGCAGTGCCGCGATGCAGGGAATGGTGGATCTTGGAGAAGAGGTGTTCCACATGCCTGTGCGGCTGGGATTGCCGAGCTACGCGGGTGGATTGTCGGAAGTTATTCGCAATCCGCGATATTCAACCGGAGTGGGGCTCTTGATGGCCGGTTTTAGCCAGCATCAGCGGCAGCAGATCGAAAAAATGCAGAGCGGTTCCTTCAAGCAAATTGTCGGGCGCATGAGGAAATGGTTCGAGACTAATTTTTAGAAAGCAGGGTTCAACGGAGTTTTGTTGTTACGGGTTTAAAACTAATCACACAGGAGACGACTGATGTTCGAAATCGTGGATACACAACCCCAGGAAGCGGTAATCAAGGTAGTCGGTGTGGGCGGCTGCGGTGGCAACGCGGTCGATCACATGATCAACGAAGGGGTGGATGGCGTGGAATTCATTTGCGCCAACACTGATTCGCAAGCGCTGAAGCGCAATAAATCTAAAACGCTGTTGCAACTCGGGCCAAACGTGACCAAGGGTCTGGGGGCTGGGGCGAATCCGGATATCGGTCGGGAAGCGGCAATGGAAGACCGTGAACGGATCATCGAGTTGATCGAAGGTGCCGACATGTTATTCCTCACGGCGGGCATGGGTGGCGGTACCGGTACTGGCGCGGCACCGGTCGTTGCCGAGGCCGCCCGCGAATTGGGCATTCTAACCGTCGCCGTGGTCACCAAGCCTTTCGCTTTCGAAGGAAAGCGCCAGAAAATTGCCCAACAGGGGCTGGAAGAATTGTGCCGCCACGTCGATTCGCTGATCGTGATTCCGAACGACAAGCTGATGCAGGTTCTTGGCGAGGACGTCAGCATGCTTGATGCGTTCAAGGCAGCAAACACTGTATTGCATGGTGCGGTTGCCGGCATCGCGGAAGTTATTAAGTGTCCGGGTCTGGTCAATGTGGATTTTGCCGATGTGCGCACTGTGATGTCGGAGATGGGCATGGCGATGATGGGCTCTGCGGTGGCCGCAGGGTTGGATAGAGCACATTCAGCGGCCGAACAGGCGGTAGCCAGTCCGCTGCTGGAAGATGTCAATCTCGCCGGCGCGCGAGGTGTTCTCGTGAATATCACTGCCAGTTCCAGCCTCAAAATGAAGGAAGTGCATGAGGTCATGGATACCATCAAAGGGTTCACGGCCGAGGATGCAACCGTCATCGTTGGTACGGTGATCGATGAGGCGATGGAAGATCGATTGCGGGTAACCATGGTGGCAACGGGATTGGGTGGGACCGCTAACCGTCATCAGCAAAAGCCGTTGACCATGGTCAAGACCGGAACCGATGCCACGCCGATCGAGGTGAACTACGGGGATCTCGAGGCGCCGGCAGTGATGCGCCGGCGTTCCCGTGATGCCGCTGTCGAGGCGATGAAGCAGTCTGGAGTGGATATGCTCGACATCCCAGCCTTCTTGCGCAAGCAGGCGGACTAGTTACCGGCAGGCATGCAGTTTGCTGCGATACAGCAATCTTTTTGTGCTGGCGCATCGGTGTGCGTCTATGGTAATCTAATCAACCATTTATCTTAGAAAGCCGTAACGGGGTTCGAATCCTCGCACTCGTTGAGTGCATGACATGATTAAACAACGCACGCTGAAAAATATTGTTCGCGCCACCGGCGTTGGTCTGCATACCGGAGAGAAGGTCTATTTGACACTGCGGCCAGCGGCGCCGAACAGCGGAATAATTTTCCGGCGTGTGGATTTGACTCCTGTTGTAGATATCAAAGCTGATC
>JANMYN010000144.1:0-5476 GCA_031382195.1 Betaproteobacteria bacterium | reverse complement strand
GCACCGGACATTCCTTCCATCCTGGTCGAAACCGCCTTTCTCACCAATCCCGAAGAGGAAAAAAAGCTCAAGGACGATAAGTATCAGGACAAGATGGCGCAGGCGATCCTGGTGGGCATCAGAAAATATTTCTCGGCGAATCCGCCGTTGGCCCGCTCCAAGCTCGCTCAGGCGGACCCGCCTCGCGTGCGGTAATTGGTGATTGGTAATTGGTAATAAGTGAACGACCTCAAGCTTGATGTCGGCGACCGCCAACCGGTTGCTAATCACCATTCACCAGTCACCAATTACCAGTAACCAATCACCGATTTGAAGATCACCGGAATCCTGCTCGCCGCCGGCAGTGGCAGCCGCTTCGGTGGCGGCAAGCTGCTGCACCCCATGTCCGATGGAACGCCCATAGGCATCGCTTCGCTGCGCAACCTGCATGCGGCCCTGCCGGAAGTCGTCGCGGTCGTACGCAGCAGCGACGACGCATTGCGGACATGGCTCGAGACAGAAGGCGTTTCCGTGCGAATTTGCGGCGATGCACACCTGGGCATGGCCCGCAGCTTCGTGTGCGGCATTCACGCGAGCCGCGATGCTGACGGCTGGGTCGTAGCGCTGGGAGATATGCCCTTTGTGCTGCCTCGAACAATCAAGGCCATCGCTGAGCGCGTCGCGCAAACAGAGCGCATTGCAATCCCGGCATACCGTGGGGAGCGCGGCCACCCGGTCGGGTTCGGCCGTCGCTATCTCGCAGAATTGCTGAAACTCGAAGGTGACGAAGGCGCACGCTCAGTCGTCGAACGTCACCCACGCGACGTAGGCATCGTCGATTGCGACGATCCGGGAATCGTGCGCGACGTCGACACCGCGGCCGACCTGGAAAGGCCAGCCGGTTAGTCTCAGTTCGGCTTGAGGACGACGGCCTTGAGATCGCCGTCCACAATGAAATTTCCCTTTATCTGCGCGGCCTGCGACCTCAGTTCGACCGAAATGCGCCCGCTCACATCTTTGTTCGGAGAAACTTCGAACGCTCCCCCAGCCGACAACAATCCCGCGGCCAGCCTCATGTTGCGGTACTGATAACGCCCGCCTGTGAGATTCAGCACCCCACTAATGTCCTCGAAGCGCGTCGCGCCGCCTTGCGTTACGCCACGCCCGCCGGACTGCAGCGCGCGCACCAGGTCCACACCGTCCAGGTTGCCTCTTTTGATGGTGAAGGTGCCATCGACCTTTGGCGAATCGAACATCGTCGCCAGGTTCTGCGACGACATCGAATACCTAAGCCTGGATTCGACATGACCCGTTGCCTTGGCGTCACGGGTGAAAACGGCCATCAGCTCCTGCAGGCTAATGCGCTCGGTCGCAACATCACCGTCTAGCGACCATGGGCCACCCCATACGATGAGGGCACTGCCTTGTGCCGCACCACCATATAACAGGGACTCGAACTTCTCGACCTTGATCTGGTTTTGCGTGGCCACAGCCTTCACCGTCAAATCCGTAAATTCAATCTGCGGTCCGAGCGGTGGTATCCAGCCCTTCGACGCGCTCAACGCTATATCGATCTGGTTGTCGTGAGGTGCGAGTTCTACGTTCAACTTGCCGTCGGTGCTGGACAGCCTGGCTTTCTGTATCGCGCCTTCCGGCGAAAGCTGCAAATCGGCGTCGAACGGTGGCACAGTCGCGATGCGGGACTCCAGCTTTATCGACTTGACCACAATGCGGCCAATCTGCAAATTCTTGTCGATCGCCGCCGCTTCGAGCCACTTGGACAATCGCGGCAATACTTCTTCGGCAACCGTGGCCGAATCCACTTCCACCTTGCGGATAACCTTGACGTCCGCGAACACCGATCCGAAGTCCAGGGCCAGCGAAACCTTATCGATCTTCACGTCCTGGGTCGTCCCAAGTTTGATGTTTTGAAGATTGATCATGAATCCGCCCAGGATTGACAGACGCATCGAACCGATCGATACCGGCTCCTTGATGTGCGCGGATGCCAGTTTTTCGATCGCCGGCACGTAGGAGTTCATCGGCACCACTTGCACGCCGCCGATAACGACTGCGATCAGCACGGCAACCCCGATGACGACCGGCTTCAATCGGTCCAGCGGCGTCTTGATGCCCTTTTGCTTCTTCAGTGAATCGACTTCCCCGCGCTTGCGGTCGCGCTCCTCCTGATCTTTGCGCCGTTTGACGAGAGCGTCCTCGCGCGCGCGCCGTTCGTTTTCGACCTTCATCGCCTCCTGGCGCTGGCGCTCCTGCTCGCGCTTGACCTTGGTTTCTTCCTGCTCGCGGATGTGCGTTTCCTTTTCTTCCTGACGCTTGCGCTCCCTTTCCTCGCGATCCTGGCGCTCTTGCTCCATGCGCCCGCGCCGGTCACGATCTTCCTCCTCGCGTCGTTCGGCCTCCTCGCGCGCCTGCTCTTCGCGTTCGGCCCGCTCCATGGTCAGACGGGCCTTCTCCTCCTGTTCGCGGCGCCCCTCCTCCTCTTCTTCGCGCTTGCGCAATTGCTCTTGTTGTTTTTCGAACTCGGCTGCGACCTGAGACTCCATTGCCCTCAATCCCGAGAGATCGAACTCGGGCAAATCGCTCTTCGCCGAGGCAGCCTGTTTTGCACGTTCATCTTCCTCGCGTTTTTTCCGGGATTCCTCGTCGCGCCGGCGGTCAGCTTCCTCGCGTTCACGCCGTGCGGCATCCTCGCGCTCGCGGCGCTCATCATCTTCACGACGCCGGCGCGAGTCTTCCTCGTCGCGCATGCGACGTTCCTCATCTTCGCGGGCGCGGCGATTCTCCGCTTCATGGTCCGTGGCCGGATCCGGTCCGCGCGCACGAGCGGCTTCAGCATCTTCGCGCTCGCGGCGCTCATCCTCTTCGCGGCGCCTTCGATCTTCCTCATCCCTGAGTGCGCGTTTCTGTTCTTCTTGGCGACGCTTGGAATCCTCCTCCTCTTGCTTGCGCTTGCGCTCGTCGTCCTCTTTACGTTTGCGCTCTTCTTCCTCCCGGCGACGTCGATCCTCTTCTTCGCGCTTCTTGCGCTCCTCCTCCTCATTACGCTTGCGCTCCTCGTCCTCGCGGCGCCTGCGTTCCTCCTCGTCCTTGCGCCTGCGCTCCTCCTCTTCCTTACGCTTGCGCTCCTCGTCCTCGCGCTTCTTGTGTTCCTCGTCCTCGCGACGCTTGCGTTCGTCCTCTTCCTTGCGCTTGCGTTCTTCATCCTCCCGGCGGCGGCGGTCGTCCTCCTCCTTGCGTTTGCGCTCTTCGTCGTCGCGGCGGCGCTGCTCTGCATCCTTGGCATTTGTCCCGGACTCGCTGCGGGCGCGGCGCTCAGCGGCTTCGCTGGCCTTCAGATGCTCTTCTTCGAGTTTCTTGCGTTCGGCCAGTTCAAAGGCTTTGCGTTCGGCCTCGAGTATCTTCCCCAGATCGCGCTGGGTCTGCGCCATGACCTCGCCTTCAACCTTGGCCTTGCGTTCGGTTTCTTCGCGCAGTTTTTGCCCGGCCGCCTCCTTGGTTTTGCGCTCCGCTTCGATCTTTGTCATGCGCGCGCTTTCTTCATGCGCCAGCCTGGCCGCCTGCTCTTTCTTCAGCCGTTCTTCTTCGTCGCGCTTGCGCTTCGCTTGCTGTTCTGCATTTGTGCGGTCCGCGGTTTCGCGCTGCCGAAACTCGGTCTGGGCGTTCTGGTAAACATTCTTGCCCGGTGAAAGCGAAGAAGTGAAGTCGAGGTCGTCGACATAGGATCCACCCGATCCGCCCTGCGTACCGGTCGAAGTATTGGCGAATTCCTTGATGTAGCCGGCGGTCGTCAGGTCGCTCAGCGCCTTGTTAATCTCCGCATCGGTGAGCCTGGCCTTGGCTGTCAGGTCTGCAACGGTTGATTTTCCGTCGATCAGGGTTAGAACCTTGACAAGATCCTTGGAGAGCTTGCCAGCTTTGTTCTTGATTTCAAGAACGCCTTTGCCGGTCTTCGAGAAGATCGTCTTGTTGTCCATCGGTTTCTTTCTCAATCCCGGAAGAAGGGAGTTATTAGCAACGGACCAGCGCCTCAACTCCCCGCCATGCCGCACGCCGGGGAAACGTAAAGGAAACGAACAAGGCCTCTCTCCGGAGAAGCCTTGATATACATGTAATTATTAGGCTTGGCGGCGCGCACGTCTAGACCCGGGGAGGTTTAAATAGACGTTGACCTTGGCCGCGACGACATTCAAGGGGCCTATTCGAGCACTATCATCTGCCAGGAGAGCCGATCCGCTCCCACCGTACAGTCATATCCGCCCGGCACGGCGTGTGCCGCCAGCAGGCCGAGTGAAGGGGTGGCTTTTACCCGAACACAGCGACACAGGCGCTTTCCTGCAGGCATCGCCGTGACTGAACATTACCGCCTCCGGCTATAATCGGATCGAATTCCGGTACCACCTCGATGCCCACCATTCGCCTGCTGCCCGACCTCCTGATCAGCCAGATCGCTGCTGGCGAAGTAGTCGATAGACCCGCCTCCGCGCTCAAGGAACTGCTGGAAAACAGCCTGGATGCGGGCGCCACGGAAATCTCGACGCAACTCGTGGACGGAGGTATCCGGCAGATTCGCGTGGCGGATAACGGCGCCGGGATTGCCAAAGAGCAACTGGCGCTCGCCATTGCGCGTCACGCCACCAGCAAAATCGGCTCTCTTGAAGAACTCGAACGCGTAGCCAGCCTGGGATTCCGCGGCGAGGCGCTGGCGAGCATCGCCGCCGTGTCTCATTTCAGCCTCGCCAGCCGCGCAGCCGGCAGCGCGCACGCATGGAAAATCCAGGCGAGCGGGAATGCGATTTCCGCCCCGGAGCCTGCTGCGGTAGCAGCCGGTTCGATCGTGGAGGCGTCCGATCTTTACTTCAATACGCCGGCGCGGCGCAAATTCCTGCGCAGCCCGCAAACCGAATTCGCGCACAGCGAAGAAACCTTCAGACGCCTCGCGCTGTCGCGTCCGGACGTGCGCTTCGTGCTAACCCACAACAGCCGCGCGCAGTGGCATCTGCAGGGCGCCAGCCCACACGAGCGTATTCATGCGCTCCTCGGTGAAGAATTTGCCGCCGCTTCGCTGCCGGTAAGCGTGGAAAACGCAGATTTACGTCTGCACGGTCTGGCGGCGCAGCCCGCCTACTCACGCAGTTCGCGTGATGCGCAGTATGTTTTCGTCAACGGCCGCTTCGTGCGCGACAAAATGCTGGCGCACGCGGTGCGCGAGGCGTATCACGACGTGCTCCATCACGATCGTCATTCGGCCTACGTGCTGTTCCTGGAACTCGATCCAGTTCTGGTGGATGCCAATGTGCATCCCACCAAGATCGAAGTGCGCTTCCGCGATGCGCGGGGCATGCATCAATTCGTGTTCCACGCGCTGCACAAAGCGTTATCGGCCACTCGCGCCGGCCGCGCGAGCGTCGGCGAACCCGCCCCTGCGCCGGCGGCGTTTCGCGTCGACGGCGGTTTCCCCCGGCAGCCCGGCATCGGT
>JANMYN010000142.1:0-1973 GCA_031382195.1 Betaproteobacteria bacterium | reverse complement strand
AAACTTGAGCTACCTGGGATTCGCCTGATGCTCTTCCCTCGCCCCTTACATCCCCTCAGCCGCAGGCGCCGACCGCGCCGCAAGCGGTGCAGAATTCACAACCGTCCTTCTTGATCACGGCACTGTTGCCGCATTCGAGGCAGCGCTTTCCGGGCATGATCTTTAGATTGCGCTCGTCGCGCTCACGCGATGCTTCCGGAATTTCCAGCACCCCCATTTCATCGACCGGATATCCGCGCTCGTCGAGAACGCCCAGCATCGCGTAGCGGTGGATCATCAATTGCGCGACATAGGCCACCGTGCTGGGCCAGTTGCGCTGCTTTTCTTCGCCCGGCACTTTGGCCATGAAATCGCCGAGCGGTTCGGCGTAGCTCAGCAGCTTGCGCAGCTTCATGCCGATCCATGCCGGGTCGATCACCCGCATGTCGAGCGACAGCAGTTTGCACAAGCCATCGAGCGAGCGCGGATAGCTGCCCGCCATCCACACCGAATAGGGCCGGCGCTGCCCCGACGGCAGCATCAGTTCCTTCAGAATCAGCACGAAATCGTCAGCCGAACTCGGGTTGTACACATCGACCGACCATGACATCGTGCCATCGGTGCCGGTCTTCGGTTCCTTTTTAGCGAACAGTGCATCCAGCACCGGGGAGCGATCGTCGCGCGGCGCCAATCCGCCGAGTTGCTCCACGCGCCACCTCACGATGCGTGCAAAGGCCGCCACGGTACTGGGCATGCGCACCGGCACGCCATCCGGCGGCATCGGGAAATTGAAGGCGTCGTCTCCCGCCGTACGCGACAGGATGTCGAGTTTCATGCGCAACCAGGCCCGATCCTGGGCACGCATGTCCATCGACAGCGTTTTCGCGACCGCGCCGAGTCCGCGCGGTTGTTCATTGCCGTTGACCCACACTTCGAAGGCGTGCGGGTCGGCGCTGTCGACGTGACCAACGAAAATCGCAAACTGGCCGGAAGGCGATTCGACCATGTAGGTCCACGCCGGATTGCCCGCGGCAAGCTGCGGCCGGCTCGGCCAGCGCAAGCTGGCCAATGCCGGCATCGGTGCGGCATCGAGGCGAATGCGGCGGTCGGCGTCGGAAGTATCGAGATCGTTGGGTGCTTCGACATGCGGCGTAACGGATAGCACTGAACCCAGTACACCGTTCGGCCGATAGGTTGTGATGCCTTTCAAGCCGGCCTTCCATGCCTCGAGATAAAGATCCTTGAACTGCTCGAACGGATAATTCTCGGGAACGTTGACGGTCTTGCTGATTGCCGAATCGACGAACGGCGCGACGGCCGCGACCATGCGCATGTGATCGAGCGCGGAAATCTCCAGCGCCGTCACAAACTGCGGCGGCAGGTTGGCGACATCGCCGCCGATATGACGATACAGACGCCAGGCGTGGTCTTCCACGTCGTAGACCTTGTGCGAACCGTCCGCTTCGCGCTTCTTGCGCTGGTACGTCCAGGAATATGGCGGCTCGATTCCGTTGGCCGCGTTGTCGGCGAATGCCAGCGAGATGGTGCCGGTCGGCGCGATCGACAGCAGGTGGCTGTTGCGCAATCCGTGCTTACGGATGTCGCGCTTGATACTTTCCGGGAGCCGCGAAGCAAAACGTGGCGAGGCGAGATACTGTTCAGCATCCAGCAGCGGGAAAGCGCCCTTCTCGCGCGCCAGTTCCACGGATGCAGCATAAGAATCGTCGCGCATCGCTTCGGCGATTTTCGCGCCCATCTTGCGCGCCTCTTCGCCGTCGTAGCGCAAGCCGAGCATAATCAGCGCATCGCCCAGGCCCGTGAACCCCAGGCCGACGCGGCGCTTGTTCCTTGCCTCTTCGGCCTGCTGTGGCAAAGGCCAGACGGTGGCATCCAGCACGTTGTCGAGCATGCGCACCGCCACTTTCACGACTTTAGCGAACGCCTCGAAGTCGAACCGCGCTTTCGGAGTAAAGGGCTGGGATACGAACGGCGTC
>JANMYN010000122.1:0-1746 GCA_031382195.1 Betaproteobacteria bacterium | reverse complement strand
TCGGCGAGCGGGTTTCCAGTACGGCGATCCGCAAGCGGTTGGAGAAGGGTGACTTGATCGGGGCGCAGCAACTGTTGGGCCGACCGTATGCGATTACCGGCCGGGTGGTGGATGGCGACAAACTCGGCACAAAAATGGGCTACCCGACGGCCAACGTGCAGTTGAAGCGGCCCAAGGCGCCGCTGTCGGGAATCTTTGTCGTCGATGTGGACGGCCTCGGACCGGAGCCGTTGCCGGGTGTGGCGAGCCTCGGTGTGCGGCCCACAGTCAAGGAACGCGGCCGGCCGACGCTGGAAGTCCACCTGTTCGATTTCGACACGCGCATCTACGGGCGGCGCATCGGCGTGCGCTTCCTGAAGAAGCTTAGGGAAGAGCAGAAGTTCGCCGGCATCGATGCGCTGGTTGCGCAGATGGACAGGGACGCTGCCGCCGCGCGGGATTACTTCTTAACCGCAGAGGCGCAGAGGCGCAAAGGAAACGCAAAGGAAGGCAATTGATGGATTCCGATGACCTTGACCGCCTTAGCAAAGAAGTCATCGGCGCGGCCATCGAGGTTCATCGCGTGCTGGGCCCTGGATTGCTGGAATCGGCTTATGAGGAAAGTCTGGCCTGGGAACTCACGAATAGAGGGACCAAGATTGAGAGGCAGGTTGCAATACCTGTGCGCTACAAGGAGTTGAGGATCGAAGACGGATATCGTATCGACATGCTGGTGAACAAGGAACTCATCCTCGAGCTCAAGTGCGTTGATTCGTTCCAACCAGTCCACACGGCACAGATGCTCACGTATCTGAAGATGACTGGATATAGGCTGGGTTTGCTCTTGAATTTCAAGGTTGACGCCATGCGCAAGGGAATCAAGCGTGTTGTTAACCAACTCTAAGTTTCCTTTGCGTTTCCTTTGCGCCTTTGCGCCTCCGCGGTTAAAGGATTTTTTGAATGGCTGATTATAAAAATACGCTGAATCTCCCCGATACACCTTTCCCGATGCGTGGTGATCTCGCCAAACGCGAGCCTGGCTGGGTGCAACAGTGGCAGCAAGGAAAACTGTACGAGCGCATTCGCGAAGCATCCAAGGGACGACCGAAGTTCGTTCTTCACGACGGGCCGCCTTACGCCAACGGCGACATTCACATCGGCCACGCCGTCAACAAGATCCTCAAGGACATCGTCGTCAAATCGAAAACGCTGGCCGGCTTCGATTCGCCGTATGTACCCGGCTGGGATTGCCACGGTCTGCCGATCGAGCACCAGGTCGAGAAAAAGCACGGCAAGAACATTCCGGCCGCGCAGTTTCGCAAACTTTGCCGCGACTTCGCGGCGGAGCAGATCGAACGCCAGCGCAAGGATTTCATCCGCCTGGGCGTCCTCGGCGACTGGATGAACCCTTACCGGACGATGGATTTCAGGACCGAGGCCGATACCATTCGCGCTCTGGAGGCGATCAGGCGCCGGGGCTATCTGTACCAGGGCGCGAAACCGGTGCACTGGTGTCTCGATTGTCGATCGGCCCTCGCCGAAGCCGAAGTGGAGTACGAAGACCGCACTTCACCGGCGATCGACGTCGCATTCAGGGTGCATGACAATGCCCCTTTGGCGAAGGCGCTGCGGTTTACCCACATCTATGAGCCGGTGTTCGCCGTGATCTGGACGACGACCCCGTGGACGCTGCCGGCCAACCAGGCCGTGTCGGTGAATCCGGAATTCGACTATGTGCTTGTGCACTTCTCCGCGGGGTTCCTGATT
>JANMYN010000119.1:0-1918 GCA_031382195.1 Betaproteobacteria bacterium | reverse complement strand
GTGACGATGAACGACTCGATCAGGATCGAGAAGCCCATCCCGGATACGAGCGAGCGAACCGGCACGGCCAGCGCACCGGCCAGCCCGGCGAGCAGCGAGCCGAGCGCGAAAACCCCGCCGTAAACCAGCGCGGTATTAATACCGAGCGCAGAGGTCATGGTCGGATTGATCGCCGCGGCGCGCACGATCTTGCCGATCCGGGTTCGGGTGATGACCAGGCCCAGGGCAAGCGCAACCAGGCTCGTGACCCCGATCAGGAACAGGTAGAAGACCGGCAGCACGCCACCCGCCACGATCAGCGGCGGGCGCTGAAACGCAGCCGGCATGCCCATCGAGCGGAACTCGGCGCCCCAGATGATCTTCACCGCGTCGTCGAGGATCAGGATGAAGCTGTAGCACACCAATAGTTGCATGAGCACGTCGGTGCCGTAAACGCGGCTCATGAACAGCCGCTCGAACAGCAGGCCGAACAGGCCGACGCCAAGCGCGGCGCCGAGCACCGCGAGCGCGTAGCTGCCTGTGACATTGTAAATCGTGAACGCGAAATAGGCCCCCAGCATGTACAGGGAGCCGTGCATGAAGTTGATCACCTTGAGGGTGCCGAAGATCAGCGACAACCCGGCGGCGACCAGAAACAGCAGCATGCCGCTGATCAGCCCGCCCGTGGTCTGCGTGACCAGACAGGAAGCCGACGAAAAGCATGACAGCATCGCTTGCAAATCCACGGTCTACTCCAGGTCGAGGATGGGCAGGTCAATCTCCGCCCCGCGATCCAGCGGCGCGGGGTAATCCGAGGGACGGCTTGCGGGCGCGTTACGTGTAGCCCATCGCCTTCTTCCACTCGGCCTCGTGCTCGAAGATCGCCTTCCAGTCGCCCGGCGTGACGTTGGGAACGTAAGGCTCCTTGGGGATCGTCGTGCCCCAGCCCAACGCGTAACCGACCGTGGTCTGGTCTTCTGCGCGCATGGTGATGGTGCCATCGGCGCCGAACGGCGATTTGAGCTTCATGCCACGGATCGCATCCGCGAGCTTCGCGCTGTCCGTCGAGTTGGTCTTTTTCATGGCAGCGACGATGTAGTTCATGGCAAGCGCGTTCTCCCACGACCAGTTGGTCGGATAGTCCCCGTACTTGAGCTTGTAGGCGTCCGCCCAGGCGGCATTCTCGGCGGTCGCCGGGAACGTCTTGATGTACCGGCTCGCGGAGTGGATGCCGTGCGGAAGATTCTTCACCGCCGTGAGCGTCGTGTAGTCGGCCATGTTGATGGCGAACACGTTGGTCTGCTCCAGAAGGTTGTAGATGCCGGCCTGATCGACGAAGGAAACCAGATCGCCCGCCCACAGCGCCGAATACAGGGCTTGCGGCTTGGCCTGCAGGATCTTGGTGATGTTCTCGGTATAGTCGGCCTGGAACAGCTTCGGCCAGGCCTCGCCGACCACCTCGATATCCGGCTGGAAGCGCTTCAGGTACTGCAGGAACAACGCCGTATTGTCCCGACCGTAGGCATAGTCCGGGGAGCAACTCATCCAGGTCTTCAGTCCCTTGGCCTTGGCGACATTCGCCGCATAGGCAGCGCTCACGATCGCATCGTGGATGCCCTGGCGCGCCGTGCGAAACGCCGTGGGAACGCGGATCTTCGGATCGGCCGAGAGCGAGGAGGTCTCCGAATTGGTGTGCAGGCACAGCACCTTCAGTTCGCGGATGACCTCCTGCACCGCAAACGCGCCGGAAGACGCCTCGGCATCGATGATGATTTCGCAGCCGTCGCCGTTGATCAACTGGCGCGTGTTATTCGCCGCTTCATCGGGCTTGCCCTTGGAATCGCGCGTGATGATTTCGATCTTGCGTCCGCCCAGGCCCCCGGCCGCATTGAACTTGTCGACCTCCGTCAGCACGGCGTTGCGCGACGAGATGCCAAGC
>JANMYN010000097.1:0-2438 GCA_031382195.1 Betaproteobacteria bacterium | reverse complement strand
GCAGTCCAAGGGCAAGATGATCGGCTGGTTCTTCATCGACCAGGTGATCGGCAAGCACGAGCTCATCACCTACGCGCTGGGCCTCAACGCCGACGGCAGCGTACGCCAGTTCCAGATCATCGAGTACCTGGAAGCCTACGGTTACCAAGTCCGCGAACTCAAGTGGCGCGATCAATTCGTCGGCAAGACGGTCGAGAGCCCCCTGCAGGCGGGCACCGATATTGGCAACATCAGCGGCGCGACCCTGTCGGTTCGCCATGTGACCGATGGCATCAAGCGACTGCTATTCCTCCACCAGTCCGTCCTGCGCTGAAATTTCGCGCCTGCGTCCGGCGATGGGGACGCTGGTTCACGTTGGCGCCTCGGGCCCTGATGCCACCGCTGCCGCGCATGCAGTCGATGCCGCGCTGGCCAGCGTCGAGCGCGTCGAGCGCCTCATGAGTTTCCATGACCCGGAGAGCGACCTGTCGCGGCTGAACCGCGAAGCCGCGCGCACGCCGCAGACGGTGCATCCCTGGACCTGGGCCGTGCTGCGGCGCGCATCGCGCGTCGCCGAAGCGAGCGACGGCCTGTTCGACATCACCATTGCACCGCTGCTGGTACGCGAAGGCCTGCTCCCCGGCTCGGCGGATGCATCGCTACAGTGCGGCAACTGGCGGCATATCGTCCTGATGCGCGATCGCAAGGTTTTTTTCGCGCGCCCGATGCTGCTCGACTTGGGTGGCATCGCGAAGGGCTTCGCGGTCGATCGGGCGATCCATGAATTAAAGAGGGGAAGTTGCACGCAGGGCGTGGTGAACGCGGGCGGCGATCTGCGCCGCTTCGGGCCCCTCCCCCAGCCGATCCATCTGCGCCGCCGCGATGGGCTGGTGCAGGTGGCCGAACTGCGCTGCGGCGCGTTCGCCACCTCCGCCCCGCCTGGCGCGCACGCCGAGCGCCTCGCGCAGCCGCTCGGCAGTATCTTCGATCCACGCGCGCGCCGGGCCTGGAACGGAAGCGGGGCAGTGATGGTCGCCGCACCGAGTTGCGTCATCGCCGATGCGCTCACCAAGGTCGCGGCGCTCGCGGGCCCCGCTTGCGGGCCGCTGCTGGCGCGCTTCGGTGCGCAAGCGTTGTGGGACGCCGATCCGGCATACCTCGAGGCCGTAAGACCGCTGGGGACAAAAGGTTCACCGCAACCGCGGACAGACGGCCCCGGCTGCAGTTCCTCTGCGATTTCAATTGAGGTCTTAGGTTTCAATTGACGTCTTAGCGATCAGCATCGATGTCGCCGACCTCGCGGCCTGCATCATCGCCGCCTGAAGCAAGATTCACGTCGAGCAACAGTCGGTGCCCGGCATGGGCGCTTTCACGCTGTTCTCGGACCCAGACGAATGCAGCATGGGGTTGTGGAAGGCCGCGAGGTGCCAATGAGCCGGACGCAGGCTTGACAGGTGTTGGTTCCGGGTGTATTTAACCATCAGGTTAATTACCAGGCAATTCGAGAAATGTCGCCCGATCACCTCAGCACCACGTTCGCAGCCCTTGCCGATCCGACCCGGCGCGCGATCCTTGCCCGGCTCGCTTCAGGCGACAAATCGGTTAACGAGCTGGCCGAGCCTTTCGAAATGAGCCTTCCCGCGGTATCGAAGCATCTCAAGGTGCTGGAATCCGCGGGGCTGATCGCGCGCGGGCGCGAGGCGCAGTGGCGGCCCTGCCGGCTCGATGCGGGTCCGCTCAAGGACGTCTCCAACTGGGTGAAACGCTACCGGAGGTTTTGGGAACAAAGTTTCGATCGACTGGACGAATATCTGCGGGAGATCCAGTCAAAGGAAAAGAAAGGAAAAAAAAGTGCCCGCAAAAAAAAGTAGTGCCGCCGAGGCAAGCTCGCATTGGGAAATCATCATGACGCGTGCGTTCGCTGCGCCGCGCGAGTTGGTCTGGAAAGCGTGGACGGATCCGAAGCATATCAAGGCGTGGTGGGGACCGAACGGTTTCACAACCACGACGGCGACGTCGATGACGCGCAGTTTCAAGTAAAGGAGACAAGACAATGCGCTTCATGGTGATAGTCAAAGCGGACAAGAATTCCGAGGCCGGCGTCCTTCCGGACGAGAAGCTTCTGGCCGAGATGGAAAAGTACAACGAGGAACTGGCGAAGGCCGGCGTGCTGCTCGCGGCCGAAGGACTTCATCCGAGTTCCAAAGGCGCGCGTCAGGTTCTCCGGCACGAAGCGTACCGTGATCGACGGACCCTTTGCAGAAACGAAGGATCTGGTCGCTGGATTCTGGATATTCCAGGTGAACTCGAAGCAAGAGGCGATCGAGTTCTACCGCAGCAAGCTCGGCGCCCAGGTGACCATGCTCATGCGCTTCAAGGACAGCCCCGAGCCGCATGAACACGGCATGGTCCCGCCTGGCACTGAGAACAAGGTGATGCACGCCGCTTTGCGCATCGGC
>JANMYN010000055.1:0-10730 GCA_031382195.1 Betaproteobacteria bacterium | reverse complement strand
CCGCCGGCCTTGGATACGCCGGGGGAGCGATCGTCTTTAGCTTATTTTTAGCATCGGTGGGGGCGGCTTACTTCTGGACAAACATCTCAAGAACCGCACTTTTCTGGGCGGCATTCATCCTGACGCGACCGCTGGGTGCTGTTGTCGGTGATTTTCTTGACAAACCGATCAGCGCCGGAGGTCTGGCATTGAGTCGCTATTCGGCGTCGTCCGCACTGATCGTATTCATAATCGCCTGCATTTTGATGCTTGACCAAAGGGCAGCAAAAGGTTCGGGGCATTGAAATGGCACCATACCAGGTCGAGCGTGGACGTTTGGCGTACGAGAGTACCCGCAGATGAATATGCTGCGGACTCCAGCAAGTGTGCGGGTCGGGGCAAGTTTGAACCAGGGACAGATAATTAGATAATGCCTTTCGAACCACCGCGACATTTTACTAATCAGATCTGAATTCCGACCATGAAAATCTCCGCTAGGCTAGCGACAATTCTCGCGGCCGCGTTCGCTCTGGTATGCCTCGGTTTCGTTGTCACGGGTTTCACGTCGTTGGACGGCATTACGGATCCTGTGCAACTGAGCGACGCCAAAGGCTACGCGTGGTTCTGGGCATTTCTGGCGGGCGTCGGCGCAGTGTTCGGCGGTCTGTCCTGGTGGCTCGGCCAGACGGCGGCCAATGATGAATAGCCGGGCGGCAGGGACGAAGCCGGCACGCCGAGGTCGCGGTCGCCCCAAGTGCAACATCACCAATGGCCACACCTCAACGCAAAAGATCGTTTCAATACCTTCTTGAGGGGTACGCGAAGGCCGCAAAGAAAACCAAAGCCGGAAAAAAACAATTCTTACGACCTGGAATTGACTACAGCTCCGATCGTCTTGATGTAATCGCCCTTCTTACCTCGGCATTGACGTTTGCTCTTGACCGTGACCATCAGCGTCGATGCCAGACCTGCCAGCGCTCGGCACCCTGAAATACCGGGATTGAATCGGTGACTGCCTTGTCATCTACCAACTCGAAGCCGGGGCCGAGCAGTGCGTGCAGCGCTTCCGGTGTGGTGCCGAAGGGTGGACCTTTTTCGGTTTCCCGGAAGAAAAAGAATCCGGCCAGCGCGCCGCCCGGCCGCAGGAGTTGTGCTGTTCTAAGTGCGTACTGTGGCCACAATCGCGGCGGCAGGGCGCACAGAAAAGCCCGCTCGTAGATCACGTCGTAAGGTTTGCCATAATCGAACCCGAAGAAGTCGGCCAGGCGCACGATGGCCCGGAAGTCGGCAAGATTCTGTCGTGCCGCTTCGACGGCGGCCAGGCTGAAATCGATCGCCAGTACGTCGCAACCCTTGTCGCTGAGAAAAGCCGCCTCGTACGCCGATCCGCATCCCGGAATTAGAACCCGTGCTCCGGGGGGCAGGTTGCGGGCGTACTCCTGCAGCGCGGTGGGCACCTTGCCCGCGTCCCACGGGATGAGGTTGCCGCGGTATCGGCTTTCCCAGAAATCGGGTTTTGAACTGTCTTGTGCCAAACCGTCGCTCCGCGCCGTCAGGGACGCGTTGCCGTGAGCACCGCGACCGGATAGGCGTAGTGAACGCGGGTTCCCTCGACACGTATCGGAATGCCGAGGCGACCGTCGCAAGCGGACGCTTTGAAGATCTCCCGGATTTTTTCGTCGTCACCGGGATTCGGAAAAGACCGCGCCAGCAGGTTTTCCAGCTCGTCGCGCAATTCGTAGAACGTAATCTTTGCTTCGGGAAGTCCGGCGTCAGGAAACAGTGCCATCAATTCGGCCACCGGCAGGGCGCGCACGTGGGAGGGGTCGCGCAACAGTTCCATGCGGTTGAACTCGGCGCCTTTGGCGGAATCGATGGAGGTGTGCATGTCCGCGACCAGCACGCGCCCGCCTGGCACACAGACTCTAACCATCTCCTTCAGGGCGGCCAGCGGCTCGATGAAATGGTGAAAGCTGAAGCGTGTGACGACAATGCTAAAGGTGCCGTCCGCATAGGGCAGGGAAGTCGCCTGCCCTTGGTCCCAGATTACGTTGGCAAGAGATTGCTCCAGAGCCACGCGGCGCGCACGTTCCAGCATGGCCGGAGTCATGTCGATGCCTGTCGCCTGATTCACCACCCGGGCAAGCGCGCACACCACGTTGCCGCCGCCGCACGCAACGTCGAGCACCGTATCGTATGGTCCCGCGTCGACAGCATCGATCAGCAACTGGAGTGCTTTCTCGTCGGCGATTGTTTTGGCCGTCGAGAATGGAAGCGCCTGCCTGCTGAACTGGTCGACGATCAATTCCTTGTGCGTCGGACCGGTCATGTGGGCTTCAGCATTTCTCGCCGCCCTCGGGCCCGTAGAACATCACCCAGACGCAAAAATCGACGGTGAATTCCTCGAAACGGTGAAGCACGCCAGCGGGGACGAAGAGGACGTCGCCGGTCTGGAACGGGTGCCGGTCGGCACCATTCACGAACCAGCCTGATCCGCGGGCGATGACGTAGAACTCGTCGCGAGTATGAGGCTTCTGCAAGTCCTGCCCGGCCGGGCGGTACATCTTGACCTGGAGAGACCCGTGCTCGAACACGGCCGCCGACGGCAGGCTTTCCTTGATTTTCGGCACCGAATCGAGCGCATCCGCGATGCTCACCCGTCGCGCATCCTTCGAAGTGGTGTAGTTCTTTTCCGGCTTCATCGTCATGGTTTCCAATGCTGTCCCCCCAGAAAATTCGGAATCGGGTGGTCAGGGTTCTGGATTTTCAATCACTCAATCACTGAATCACTCCATCGCCGCGTTTACGTTCCTCGTCCCCGCAACTGCTTCCACCGGAAGCAGCTCACCGTGTGGTCGTTCACCATTCCAGTAGCTTGCATAAACGCGTACATGATGGTGCTGCCGACGAACTTGAAGCCGCGGTGCTTGAGGTCCTTGCTCATCGCATCGGATTCCTTGGTACTGGCCGGTACTTGCTTCATGGCCTTCCAGGAATTCTGGGTCGGCTTGCCGCCGATGAATTGCCAGATGTAGGCGTCGAAGCTGCCGAATTCCTTCTGCACCTCCAGGAAGGCACGGGCATTGTTGACGGCTGATTCGACTTTCAACCGATTGCGCACGATGCCGGGATCTTTCAGCAGGATGGCGATTCTGGTCTTGTCGTAGCGCGCGACCTTGCGTGCATCCCACCTGACGAATGCTCTGCGATAGGTTTCGCGCTTGTTGAGGATGGTGGACCAGGACAGGCCGGCCTGCGCGCCTTCCAGGATCAGGAATTCGAACAACACGCGGTCGTTGTGCTGCGGCACGCCCCACTCTTCGTCGTGATAAGCAACATAGAGCGGGTTGCCGTTATCGGCCCACTGGCAGCGAGTCACATTCTTGCGACGGGTCGTTTCCACAAAGGCGGCAATGTTGTTTATCCGGGTATGTCAGCCGGGATTCGGAACAGGTTCCGTGTCAAAGGTCGAGACGGGATTCAACGGGATCAGGTGCGGGCGACCCTGCGCCGCCGCCACTCATGAATCGCCAGTGCGGTGCCGGTGAAGTATAGCGCCGCGATAATCAGCAACTGCGCATCGGCGATCGGCTCGCCGCGGACGAGCAGACCGCTGGCCGTGTAGATTGTGCCGACGTGGCCAAAAATCATGGCCGCCTGGCTTGTGAAGGCAATCGTGCCGGGGCGCTCGCCTTTTGCATAGAGCGCGACACCGCGCAGGTTACCCATGGCCATCGAAAGCAACTGCACCGTTACGCCCACCGCAGCGAGAATCGCAATGCCGGCCGCGGGCTTGACCAAGTCCGGAGCGACTGCCGACAGCGGCAGGACCAGCAGGTAGACACCTGCAAAGTAGAACGTAATCTGGATCAGCAGGCCGAGAGCGAGCAGGAAGTTGATGCGTGCAAACACGTTTGAAGATGCTCCATGGGGACGAAGAAGATCATCAGATCAGCGCGGCGGTCTCGCGTCAATCGAACTTACACGACGTAGTTGGAAACCTCGATCAGGTTCAGGTCCGGATCGCGGAAATAGACCGATAGCAGCGTTCCCACCGCGCCGGTGCGCTTCACCGGCCCGTCAATCAAACTCACGCCGCAAACTTCCAGGTGCGCAATGACTTCCAGCAGGGCGACCGAAGTGATCAGGCACAGGTCGCCGGATCCCGGCGTGGGACGATGCGCCTTCGGTTCGAATTCCTTTCCCTGTTGATGCAGATTGATCTTCTGCGACCCGAACGCCAGCGCCTTGCGGCCCTCGCCGAACGTTACCACCTGCATTCCCAGTGCCTTGCTGTAGAACGCACAGGTTGCCTCGATGTCTTTCACGGTCAGGACCAGATGGTCCACGGCATCGATTTTCATGGTGTGACTCCCGGGGCGCGCCGCGCCATTATCGTCCCGGCAATGATAGCCGCATTGATGTAAGCTTGTTTTAAGTACGATAAGAATCGGGGGAGGCGGGTCATGAGTTCATCCTGGACACGGCGTGATTTCCTGATCGGCTCGGGCGCGGCCCTAGCGGCGGTGCAGGGGCTCGATCATTTGCACCCTTGCTGTGCGATGGCTGCCGATGCCAGTACCGCCGGCAGCGAATTGTTCGAGCTCAAGCCTGTGGCGGATGGCATTTACGCGGCGATTGCAGCGCCGCGCTACAAGGTTAATTGCAATGCCACCGTGATCCTGACCAACGACGGTGTCGTGGTGGTGGATTCCCATTCCAAGCCGTCGGCCGCGCTCGCCCTCTATCGTGAAGTCCAGTCACTCACGAAGCAGCCGATCAAACGGATCATCAATACTCATTTCCATTGGGACCATTGGCAAGGCAACCAGGTTTATGCCGAAGCCTATCCCGGCTTGGAAATCATTGCTTCCGGACGTACCCGTGAAAACCTGATGAGGGCAGATGCTGGATCGGGTGGCATCGCCTACGTCGAAAAGCAACTCGAACAAGTGCCGAAGGAAATCGAAAAGCTCGGCAACGACCTGGCGTCGGCCACCGATGTCGCGCAGAAGAAGCGCATCGAGGCAAATCTGCGGCAGACCGAGGCTTATCTGGAAGAACTGCGGACGCTGAAACCGGCGCTGCCCACCCGGACCTTTGACCAGACGGTCACGCTCAATGTTGGCGACCGCGAAATCCAGATCCTGCTGCTGGGGCGCGGCCACACCGACGGCGACGTGTTCATTCATCTGCCGAAGGAAAAAATCGTTGCGACCGGCGACGCGCTGATCGACTGGATGCCATTCATCAACGATGGTTATCCGGAGGACTGGGTGCGCACGCTCGACGCCTTGGAGAAATTCGACTTCACGCAGATCATCCCCGGCCATGGCGGCGTGATGCCCAAGGAGCATCTGACATTCTTCCGCGGCTACCTAGTGGACCTGATTGCGGCCGTTAAAAAGGCCCATGCGGACGGCGCCAGCCTCGACGACATGAAAAGGACCCTGCCTGATTTGCTCGCCGGGAAATATGAGCAGGGCATGTCCAAGCATCCGCTTGGTCAGTATCGAGACCGCATCGGCCTGAACATCGAAATGACTTACCACAAGGTCCTCGGGAAAGCCTGACTGTAAAGCGCACCGAGCAAACCGCAAATCTCACTACGCCGGACACGGAAAAATGCGATTCTGATCTAGCCGTTCTTTTTGCGATTTTGTGTCCTTCGTGTCTTCGTGGTAATAATTGTTGTAGTTATTGAATCGGATTTAAACTTTACGACACACCAGCAACACTTCATCTACGTCTGCGGTATCGATCATGCCGGGTTGCAGTGACAGCTTTTTCTGAAGGCGCACACCGAGCGGCATCATCACGCGGTTGTACCACCACATCGCCTGTTCGCGCTTGTGCGTTAGCCACCACATTCCCAGGTCGAGCAAGCGTGACGATTTCGGTTGCATGCCATAGACGGCGCTGCTCTCTACCGTGAAGCCGTATTCGCCCAGCTTGAAGAGCAGGCGCTCGGGTTCGTAACGGCGGCGGTGCCCGACAAAATCGTCGAATGCTGTCCACCGCGCGGGATGCAGCGGCACGGCAATCAGCAGGGTTCCGCCGGCGTCGCACACACGGGAGAGCTCGGACAAGGCACCGTCCTCGTCATCAACGTGTTCAACGATATCGAATGCGCAGAGCAAATCGAATTTGCCACGGGCAAACGGCATAGCCGTAATGGAACCGAGCGTGACGCTGGCAGCGCGTGCGCGCAGTTTCGCCAGCGCCGGCTCGCTCAGGTCGACAAAATGCGTTCCCTCGATCGGCAAGCGAGGGCGCAGCCCCGGCGCAACTTCCAGCCGAGATCGCGATCGCGATACCAGTGCGCTCACCAACGGCCAGGTATTGAATCGCCGCGGTTCAACGAGGCGGGCGTCGCGCCACATGGCGTCGTAGAAGTGGCGGTTCGTTTTCTGCAACTGCGCATCCGTGTGCCTGCGCTCCGACATGGTGTTCATGAATTCCCGGGCTCTGATTAGTTCGGCCTGCGAGACGCCCCGACCGGCAGAGATTTCGCGCGCCGCATTTCTTCCGTAGCGACGATGCCGGGGTCGGCGAGATAGGCCTCGAAGAAGTCCATCGCGTCCGCCCCCCAGAACAATTCTTCGTCTACGATGAGCGTCGGCACCCCGAATACGCCACGGGCCACGGCCTTAACGGTTTCCACCCGCAGCGCGTCCTTGATTGCCTGTTCGCCCAGGCGCAGGGGGTCGATATCCAGGGAGCGTGCCAGTTGTGCGAACGCCCGCTCATCTCCCGGGTCCGCGCCCGTCGCCCAAACTGCTTCGAAGATCCGGCGGATGGCCTGAGACGTATTGCCCGCGGCTATGGCAAGGCGCAGGTAGGGCAGAGGGTTGAAGGGATGAACAGCCGGAGAGCGAAACGCAATGCCCTGCTGTGCGGCCCACCAGGTACACCAGCGATAAGTCCAGACCCGCTTGGCGGGAATCTCCGCCGGTCCTTTCTGGCCCCAGTGATTGAGCAGTCCCGCAAACAGCACCGGCCGGTATCGTATGTCCAACTGATTTGAAAGCCGATCGAGGCGGGTAAAGGCGATGTAGGCGAAGGGCGAGATGAAGTCGAAATACCAATCGGCTTTTTTCATGTGGGTGATGTCTGCGATCATCAAATCGTGTGTGTCCCGCTCAGCGAGCAGGAGGGATATCTTCGTATCGAAAGTACACCTGCTTTCGAAAAGAGCGCGTCAGGGAAACCATCTCCTCTGCGCCTTTTGATGGCCCGCCGATACGCAGGCAGACGTCGCATCTGGCGACGAGGCGGCGCGAAATCGGATGGAATATTTCATCGAAGGCGGTATCGCCGATGTGTCCCGAACCGGCCGTCTCGATCAGCGGAAGCGCAAACCACTCGCCGAGGACCGGGAGATGACCTGCGCGAAAGAGCCGCAAGGCCATGTCCGTCATTGCGCGGAGGTTGCCCGCGATCGACACTGGGTCGTCGTTCATCCCCGATCGGTAAGGCCCGGCCACGAGAATCATAAGATGCGAATCGCGCTCAGTGTTTCTGCTCATGGCAATATACCTCGAGCAGTCTGAATTGGACGGGTGTCATTCGGTGCAGTGGCCCGAAAGGCAGACTTGGCCTTCACCGCTTTTCGGGTGGAAACGACCTGACCTTTGCGGCCAACTCCTCGTGCGCGGCGACATCGGCGGGCCGGTGCTTCACCGTTGCACTGGCCGGATATTTACCCAGGAAATTTTCACCATTCCAGTTCCGCGATGGCCGCACGGGGCGTGAGGAAAAGCCGCCACCGCAATTCGGGCAGACGTTGCCGAACAGGCTTTGCGCGCAGGACCTGCAGAAAGTACATTGGAAGCTGCAGATCATCGCCTCGAGTGAGTCGGGTGACAGCTTCTTGTTGCAGTGTTCGCAGGTGGGTCTGAGTTCGAGCATTAGTCTTTCTCCTCTTCCTTACGGCGCTGATCGGTTCACCCTGCCTGCCGGGCGTCACGATACATTTTCATCCGGGATCAATGCCAGCCAGTTTATCCCGAGTGCCGCGGCGAGTACCTGGAAAAACTGGACTGGAAACTCGGCCGCCATTTGCACGGGGGAGGCGAGGAACTCACGCAGTTCCCAACCCACCTGCCGCTCCAATTGTTCGATGGAAATTGCTTCGCGTTTCGCGTGGGCGATGATGCGCTCCGGGAGTTCCATGAGGGCAATGCGCTCGTGCGCAATGGGCGGCGCTCCGAGCAGTTCATGCAAGCTTACGCCGAAGATCGACGCCAATTCCATCGCCTTGAAAATGGTAAGTGTCGAGGCCAGTTCCTCGTCGCGGTGTTCGAGATCCGCATACCAGGCCGGGTTCAATTCCAGGAGTTGCGACACTTCGGCCTGGGATTTGCCGGCGCGAATGCGCAATCCCCGAATTCGGGCAGCTGGTCCCATGCGGACTAGGCGATGAGCGATCCGGTCACCGGAATCGCTGCAGTCATTATGGAGTCGCTTGTTTTTGCATGCAGAGAAGCGGTGAGCGCATAAGAGGGTGTCGCCACACCGAGCGCGATGGCGCAATTGTGGAGGTTTCTGACCGTCTCAAAATTCCTCTGTGCGTTCGAAGCACGGCGTCTCACGCTGCCGCTCCGAACAAGGCACCGACGCCAGCGGTCACCCCCATGGCGAGAGCCCCCCAGAATGTGACGCGCATCGCGCCGACGGCGATACCCGCACCGCCCGCGCGCGCTGCCAGCGCGCCGAGAAGGGCGAGGAACACCAATGAAGTTCCTGCAACAAGGCGGATCAGACTCGTGTCCGGTGCAATTGCCGTGACCAGCAAGGGCAGGGCGGCGCCAATGGAAAAGCTGCCAGCGGAAGCGAACGCGGCCTGAAACGGCCTCGCGCTCAGTGTGTCGGTAATGCCGAGTTCGTCCCGGGCATGGGCGCCGAGCGCATCGTGCGCCATGAGCTGATCGGCGACTTGTTTTGCTAGCGCAAGATCGAGGCCGCGCCCGACGTAGATCGCCGCCAGTTCGTGGCGCTCACCCTGGTCGTCCGACTGGAGTTCCTTGCGTTCGCGCTCGAGATCGGCATGTTCGGTGTCCGCCTGTGAGTGCACAGATACATATTCACCAGCAGCCATCGACATAGCGCCGGCAACGAGACCGGCGATCCCCGCGATCATCACGTTTGTGTGAGTCGCATGCGCAGCGGCAACGCCCAGCACCAGGCTTGCCGTTGAAACGATGCCGTCGTTCGCGCCTAATACCGCCGCGCGAAGCCAGCCGATGCGGGCAGTGCGGTGTCGCTCCCAGTGGCGTAATGGCATGCTTGAAGTCCGTCTGATGTGGATAGGCGCACACTCTACCGGAGAACGGATGGCCGATCATCTCGTGAGTCTCGATAGCCACGCTGAACGGCGTCCTCAGGCGTTGGCGCGTACCCAGTTTGCAATCGCCGTCGCGCCCATCGCACCGGACTGGCGAGCTATCTCGCGTCCGCCGCGGAACAGCGCCATGGTCGGAATGCTGCGGATCGCGAAGCGCTGCGCGAGATTTTGCGCCGCTTCCGTGTTGACCTTCACCAGACGGGCTGTGGGTTCGAGCATTTCGGCGGCTTTTTCGAATTCGGGGGCCATCGACCGGCAGGGTCCGCACCAGGGAGCCCAAAAATCGACTACCACCGGAAGGTCGTTTCCGGCGATATGGCGATCGAATCCCGCTTCATCCAACTCGACCGCATGGCCTTTGAACAGAGCTTGATGGCATTTGCCGCAACGCGGCCCTGCGCCGGTGCGCTCCGGTGGCACGCGATTGGTAGCGTTGCAATTTGGACAGACGATATGAAGAGCGTTACTCACCGCGCGTTCCTGGCTGAGGAAATATTAGTTATCGAATATGGTGCCGCCTGGCAGGAAAAAAAGAGCTTGCGCAAAATTGTTCCGCAACGGACGTACCGTCAGGATGTCAGGACCGGTCAAATGGCTCGCATCAATGCAGTCAGCTTTAATGAGGCGGTCGCGGATTGTCGCCCTTGGCGCGCACCCATGCGCCGAATGCGGGCGCCAGCAACAAGATAACCAGCCCAAACGACATGAGTCCGCCGTGTGCCGGGTTGTATTCAACAAGCATGCGCTCCCATGACAATCCACGGGCGAAACCAAGACCAAACTCGAATGCGACCATGAGTATGAGCCAGAGTCCGCCAATCTTTATTTGGGCCCTGAATGGGTCCGCCTTAAGCCAGGGTGCAGTCAACCAGGCGACGAAAAAAATGAAGCCAGATCCGATGACGAACCCGATTTGATGCGCAAACCGGTCGCCGATCAGCGGTGCAATGACGAATTCCCTGACGGTTCCGTTGACGGACTCCGCGAAGGCGATGAGAAGCCATATCAGCATCGCTTTTCGCAGGTTCATCACGCACGGATCAATTTGATGATCGGCGTCGGCCTGTGACTGACCATCAGGCCGACTTTTGCCGGTTCATGCCGCAGGCAGGATATCTCCATGGCGCATCCCGACGTCGCGTCAGCTATCGGCACACAACGGCCAGCTTTACCAGCTCGTCAGTGCCGCACGCAAGGGAATCATCGCGGCAGGGTGGCGACGTGGATGGTCTGTGTCGGGAACGCGAAGTTGATGCCGTGCTCGTTGCAGTGACGCAGCAACGCCAGGTTGATGCGTTGTTGGGCATCCATGAACGCATTGTAGTCCGCCGACAGAATGCAGTAGACGGCTTCGAAGTCCAGGTTGGCGGCGCCGAATTTCTTGATGTGGGCGCGGTCGAATCGT
>JANMYN010000885.1:0-2195 GCA_031382195.1 Betaproteobacteria bacterium | reverse complement strand
CGTTTGGGCGCGTACGCTGCGGGTATGATCGAATACCCATGAGAATATCCTACGTGCGTATACCCTACGTGCGTATACCCTACGTGCGTAGCACGTCGGAGTACCCTTTTAGCACGTCGGAGTTATGGGCGTCAGCCCGGTATGCCGTGATCGGCAACCCTTTTAGCGAGGAGCACCCTTTTAGACCGGTCTCTGATTTTGTAAGACTCAATCGGTGTAGTTTAGGAAGATCTTGAAGGTCATTCTTGTAAACCGCTATTTCTTCCCCGACGAATCCGCGACCAGTCAGCTTCTATCCGATCTTGCTTTTCATCTTGCCGGCGGTGCGAATGAAATCCATGTAATTACCAGCCGGCAACAGAGGCGGCGGGGACTATGAGGGCCGGGTAAAGGCAAGTGCTCGGTGCGCAAACCCAGTAATTGGTGATTGGTAATTAGTAATTGGTGACCGGTGCCGCCGGAGGCGGAGTGCGCAGTGCGAGCTTGGCGGCATGCTTCCCAGCGCATAAGTGCGGCTGATTTCGTTGTAGTCGGAGAACTGAGCGATTTTTCAGGTTCCGCGCTTACGATATGTTATTTGCTGTAGTATTTCGCCAGCAGCGCTGCAAACTTGGAGATAGAAATGCTGGAAGTCAAACTTGAAGCCGACCTCGAGGAAGCGGTTGCGCGCCAAGCTCGTCTGGAAAAGAAATCCAAGGCGTCTCTGATCCGTTCGGCCCTTAGGAAATATCTCGAAGATGCCGAAGATTACCGCGATGCTTTGGCGGTTCTGAAGAAGAAAAACCCTTCTGTTCCCTTAGAGGAAATTGAGGCCCGCCTTGGTCTGGCAGGTTCGGCTGGACAAAGACGCGGAAAAGCAGCTTAAACGGCTCGATCCGCAAGATCAGCGTCGGCTGATCAAGTTTCTCCGGGAGCGCGTTGCTTCCGCGGTGAGTCCGCGCTCGCTCGGCGAGGCGCTCAAAGGCCCCCTCAGGACGCTCTGGAAATATCGCGTTGGCGATTTTCGCCTGATATGCGACCTGCAGGATGCGAAATTTGTCGTGCTCGTGATCAAAATCGGAAATCGCAAGGACGTCTACCGACGGTGAGCACTGGCAGGATGGAAAGAGGCGGAACCGCGTCATAGTTCGTCGCTCATGCTGATTGCTTAGGGTGGTTTCCTGGCACCTTACGGTCCGCCGGAATATAATCCTTGGAATTTGTCGAAAGGGCGGACCCATGAATTTCGACCGAATCACTCATGATCCCCGCGTTATGGGGGGAAAACCTATCATCCGCGGTATGCGGGTGACCGTGGGTACCATCGTTGGACTGATCGGCAGTGGCGTCACGTTGGAGCAAGTTCTGACCGACTACCCGTACCTCGAACGCGAGGACATACTTCAGGCCCTGAGGTATGCCGCGTGGCGGGCGGAGGAGCGTGAACTGACGACGGGATGAAAATTCTCGTCGATATGAACCTGTCGCCTCGCTGGGTAACGGCCCTGCAGGCAGCAGGAATCGAGGCCCGTCACTGGTCGACTGTCGGCGCTCCCAATGCGCCCGATGAGGATGTATTGAGCTGGACGGCCGCAAACGGTTTCGTTCTGCTCACCAACGACCTCGACTTTGGCGCAATCCTGGCTTCTTCGGAAGCCAATATTCCAAGCGTTATTCAGATCAGGACGCAAGACCTGCGTCCGGGTACACCGCGAGTGGGCTTCGCGGTTCGGGCGCGGAAGCCTTGTCGGGCGCGCACTCGATTACGTTACGTTTTATGCCAGCGCCTTTGCTCGACTCGTCCTTCTGGTGCGCGAAGGCGATCTTGTGATCGCAAAGACCGACCCTCCGATGCTTTCTGTGGTTGCGGCCATTGCGGCAAGGTTACGACGCGGAAAGCTGATCAACTGGCTGCAGGATCTCTTTCCGGAAATTGCCATCGCTGCCGACATTGGGTGGGCGAAGGGCGGCGCAGGACAAATACTGATGCGGCTGCGGGACTGGTCTCTGCGTTGCGCACAACAGAATGTGGTGGTTGGTGAAAAGATGCGCGAGGTCCTGATTGCCCGGGGGATCGGGGAGCGAAAAGTCACTGTCATTCCGAACTGGGCGGATGGCGGTGCGCAGTCCGCAGTGCTGAGGACGGAGGACTGAGGTCAAGGGGGAAAGGGGAAAGAGGAAAGGCAGGATTCAGGGCGAGGAACCGGTGCACGAGA
>JANMYN010000696.1:0-1789 GCA_031382195.1 Betaproteobacteria bacterium | reverse complement strand
AGCACGAACTTGCCCCAGATCCAGTTCATCGGGTCGGGAATGATCTCAGTCGGGATTTCGGCTTTGTTGAACATTTCCGCCACCTGCTTGGTGCGCTGCGCGTCGCGGCCATCGAGTTCGCCGATGGACGTCATGCCGACGTTGGTATAAGCGCAGCGGCCGGCTGCGGGGTTGGCTGCGCTGTTCATGGAAACGCCGGCCACTACACGCTCCCTGCCAAGCTCCGCGATCAGCACTTCTACGTTGCCGATGCCGTTCTGCAGCGTCAGCGCAAAGCCGTCCGGCTTGAGCACCTTTCCGGCCGACTTAGCGGCGTCGCGAGTCGAGTTCGAGTCGGTGAATATGATGGCGAGATCAGCGGGCGCAAGGCCTGCGTAGTCGCACTGCGCTCGCAGCTAAATCACATGCGTGCCGCGCATACCTTCGATGGTAATGCCTTCGCTCTGGATCTTCCGGATATGATCCTCGCGCAGGTCGATCAACGTTACGTCGTAACCTGCGCGTGCGAGCAGCCCGCCAAAGACGCCGCCCATGGCACCTGCTCCGATCATGTATATGCGCATTGCTCCTCCGGATTTTCAGCTAAAAGGTCGAAGGTAAAAGGTGAAAGATGAAAGGTGAAAGTAAGAGCTGCAAACAAAAATGTCTTCCCACTTTTACCTTTAACCTTTTCCCTTTCACCTCTTTCCTTTGCAATCATAGCGTCAAAGCTTATAACATTCCCTCCCATGCCCATCACCCCCGCCTTCCAGACCATCCGCACCAACGGCGTGAACCTGCGCTGCGTCGTCGAGGGAACCGGGCCGCTGGTTCTCATGATCCACGGCTGGCCGGAGTCATGGTATTCGTGGCGGCATCAGATCGGCCCGGTTCGGGACGCAGGCTATCGCGTCGTCGTTCCGGACGTGCGCGGCTATGGCGGCAGCGATGCGCCCTACGCCATCGAAGCCTACGACATGGAGTCCATGATCGGCGACGTACTCGGGCTGGTCGATCATTTCGCGGAGCAGCGGGCGATCCTGTTCGGCCACGACTGGGGCGCACCCATTGTGTGGAGCACGGCGGCGCTGCATCCCGATCGGGTACGCGCAGTCGCCGCGCTCAGCGTGCCTTACGCGCCGAGGGGCAAGATATCGTCGATTTCGCTGTGGCGACAGATTTATGCCGGCCGCTTCTTCTACCAGCTCTACTTTCAGGAGCCCGGCCGCGCCGAGGCCGAATTCGAAGCGGACATCCGGACCGCTTTGCGCAAGATTTACTTTGCCGGTTCCGGGGACGCGCCCAAAGGCCTGTTCCGCCCGGACAAATCGCCTGACGCGCGCATGCTCGATGATCTGCCCGACCCGCCGGTGTTGCCGAATTGGCTGACCGAAAAGGATGTCGATTACTACGAATCGCAATTTGCGCACAGCGGCTTCCGCGGTCCGCTCAATCGCTATCGCAACCAGGAACGCGACTGGGAACAGCTCACCGATCTTGGCGGGGCGCGCATCACCCAGCCGGCGTGCTTCATCGCTGGCAGCCGCGACAGCGTGCTGAGATTCGTCCCCAACGTCGATCTGGTGGAAAACATGAAGCGCTGGGTCGATGACCTGCGCGTGTGCGAACTCATCGACGGCGCCGGCCACTGGATCCAGCAGGAGCGGCCTGACGAAGTCACCGGGTTGTTGCTCGCGTTTCTCGCGACGCTAGGTGAACGGTGAACAGCGAACAGTGAATAGTAAAAGAGGAAAGCAGTAACAGGGCTGAGTAAGAACAAAAAGAGAGAATTAATCTCCTACTGTTCACT
>JANMYN010000695.1:0-2753 GCA_031382195.1 Betaproteobacteria bacterium | reverse complement strand
TACAACCCGCACATCGTCATCGAGGGCATGGTGATCGCGGCGTATTCGATGGGCATCAGCGTCGGTTACAACTACATTCACGGAGAAATCTGGGACGTATACCAGCGCTTCGAGGAAGCGCTCGAGCAAGCGCGCGGGGCAGGATTGCTGGGGAAAAACATTCTGGGCTCGGAGTTCGGCTTTGAATTGCATGCGCACCATGGCTGGGGTGCTTATATCTGCGGCGAGGAAACCGCGCTGCTGGAGTCCCTGGAGGGCAAGAAAGGTCAGCCGCGATTCAAGCCGCCGTTTCCGGCCAGCTACGGTTTGTACGGCAAGCCCACGACCATCAACAATACCGAAACTTTTGCCGCCGTTCCGTGGATTATCGTCAACGGCGGCGAAGCTTTCTTGAGCCTGGGTCGTCCCAACAACGGCGGCACCAAGGTGTTTTCGGTTTCCGGTCACGTCGCGCGCCCCGGCAACTACGAAGTCAAACTCGGTACATCGTTCGCGAAACTGCTGGAAATGGCCGGTGGCATGCGCGAGGGCCGCAAGCTCAAGGCTGTGATCCCTGGCGGCTCCTCGATGCCGGTATTACCCGCGCAAGTCATGCTTGCCACCGATATGGATTACGACTCCATCGCCAAGGCGGGCTCGATGCTCGGCTCGGGGGCGGTCATCGTCATGGACGAGACCACGTGCATGGTGCGCGCGCTGCAGAGATTGTCGTATTTCTATTTCGAGGAATCCTGCGGCCAATGCACGCCGTGCCGCGAAGGCACCGGCTGGCTGTATCGCATGGTCCATCGCATCGAGAACGGGCAGGGCCGTGCGGAAGATCTCGACAAGCTCAACTCGGTGGCCGACAACATCGCCGGCCGCACAATCTGCGCGCTGGGGGATGCCGCGGCGCTGCCCGTAAAAAGCTTCATCAAGCATTTCCGCGACGAGTTCCAGTACCACATCGACAACGGCAAGTGCATGGTTCAAGAATCCGACCCGGCCCACGGACAACCCTGACCACCCACATGGCGAAGCTCGAAATAGACGGCCGTCCGGTGGAAGTAGCGGACAACAGCATGATCATGGATGCCACGAACAAGCTCGGCATCTATGTGCCGCACTTCTGCTACCACAAGAAACTCTCGATCGCCGCCAACTGCCGTATGTGCCTGGTGCAGGTTGAAAAGGCGCCGAAGCCGCTGCCCGCCTGCGCCACGCCGGTGACCGAGGGAATGAAGGTCTACACGCATTCTGATGCTGCGATCAAGGCGCAAAAGGGCGTGATGGAGTTCCTGCTGATCAATCATCCGCTCGACTGCCCGATCTGCGATCAGGGCGGCGAATGCCAGCTGCAGGACCTTGCGGTGGGCTACGGCGCGTCGAACTCGCGCTACGACGAGCCGAAACGCGTCGTCGCGAACAAGGACCTCGGACCGCTGGTGTCGGCCGAGGAAATGACCCGCTGCATTCATTGCACGCGTTGTGTGCGCTTCGGACAGGAAATCGCCGGCGTCATGGAACTCGGCATGGCGGGACGCGGCGAGCATGCTGAAATCATGCCTTTCGTTGCGCGTACCGTGGATTCGGAACTGTCCGGCAATATGATCGACGTGTGCCCCGTCGGCGCGCTTACGTCCAAGCCCTTTCGTTACAGCGCGCGCACCTGGGAGCTGTCGCGGCGCAAGTCGATCGCCCCGCACGACGCACTGGGTTCCAATCTCGTGGTACAGGTCAAGGGCGATCGCGTAATGCGCGTGCTGCCGCTGGAAAACGAAGACGTCAACGAATGCTGGTTGTCGGATCGCGACCGCTTTTCCTACGAAGCGCTCAATAGCGCCGATCGGCTGACCTCGCCAATGCTCAAGCTTGACGGCAAATGGGAAGAGGTCGACTGGAGCACGGCACTGGAATTCATTGCCGGTGAACTCGGGCGCATCCGCGCCAGCCATGGCGCACAGGCAATCGGTGCGCTGGCGACGCCGCAATCCACGCTCGAAGAGCTTTATCTGCTGGGCAAGCTGGCGCGCGCGGTGGGCGGCGGCAACGTCGATTTCCGTCTGCGCCAGTCGGATTTTTCCGCCGACGCAGATATTCGCGGTGCGCCGTGGCTGGGCATGAAAGTCGCGGACATTCCCAGGCTCGATCGCATTCTGGTGATCGGCTCGACTCTGCGCAAGGAACAGCCGCTGCTCGCGCAGCGCCTGCGCCAGGCGGTCAAGAGGGGTGCGCAGTTCAATCTGATCAATCCGGTCGACGATGATCTGCTGATGCGCGTGGCCAACAAGGCCATCGCGGCTCCTTCGGCGCTGGTGGGAATCCTGGCCCAGGTCGTGAAGGCGGCGGCCGAGATCAAATCGGTGGTTGTTCCGGCCGCCGTAGCGGCGGTGGCCGTCGATCCTGCAGTTCGCAAGATCGCGGAAAGCCTCACGGCGGGCCAGAGCCGTGCGATTTTTCTCGGCAATCTGGCCCAGCATCATCCTCAGGCGGGCGAACTGCATCATCTCGCGCACGCGCTGGCGCGCATAGTCGATGCAAAAGTCGGATTTTTCGGCGAAGCTGCCAACAGCGTTGGCGGTTATCTGGCCGGTGCAACGCCGACTGCCGGCAACATGCGCGGCATGAACGCTTTGCAGATGCTGGCGCAGCCGCGCAAGGCTTACTTGTTGTTGCACGCCGAGATGGACCTCGACACCGTTGATCCGCGCGCTGCGCGTGCCGCGATGCAGTCCGCCGAACTCGTTGTCGCCATGTCGCCGTTCAGGCACGCG
>JANMYN010000854.1:0-2520 GCA_031382195.1 Betaproteobacteria bacterium | reverse complement strand
ACCTGGGAAAGAAAGACTACCGGCCTTCGGCAGGAGAGGCCAACGAAGCGGTGGTTGCCATCCTGAAGAACAAGAACGTTGCTGAACGCTTCGCGCAACTACGCGCGAGTCCGCATCCGCAGGCGCAATTCATGTGGGCGGCATTGCGCGACATGTTGCATTACTGCGCGGTCCACCTGGAAACTATTGCCGAGACCGCGCGTGATCTGGACTTGGCCATTCGCTGGGGCTTCGGCTGGAATCAGGGCCCATTCGAAATCTGGCAGGCCGCCGGCTGGCAGCAAATGGCGAAATGGATCGCCGACGACATCGCCGCTGGCAAGACCATGGCCGCCGTGGCATTGCCGGCATGGGTGACCGAACCGGGGCGCGAAGGTGTGCACAGGCCGCCGGGTTCATGGAGCGTGGCGGAGCGCAACTACAAGCCAAGATCGAGTTTACCGGTCTACCGTCGCCAGCTGTTCCCCGACCGTCTCATCAGCGAGACGGCGGTGTATGGCACAACCCTGTTCGAAACCGATGCGGTGCGCATGTGGAGCACTGGCGACGATATCGGTGTCGTCAGTTTCAAGACGAAGATGCATGCCATCGGTGAGGATGTGCTCGACGGGGTCATGCAAGCCATCGACGAGTCCGAACGCAACCTCAAGGGGCTGATCATCTGGCAGACCGAGCCGCCGTTTTCGGTCGGCGCCAATCTGTCCGGCGGGGGCGCGCGCAAGAGCGAGCAGAAGCCGACCGCATTCGCATCGATGATGAAGAAATTCAAGCGCGACGCGGAGTCGGCGATTCTCAAGGCGGCGTTCAAACTCAACGTGGCCGATTCCCTGATGGCCGGGCGCCTGGAGAAAGTGGAGCAGGTGGTCGAACAGTTCCAGGCTACCTCGCAGGCACTGCGTTACTCCATGATTCCGACCGTCGCGGCGGTTGACGGCATGGCGCTGGGCGGCGGCTGCGAATTCACCATGCATTGCGATCGCGCCGTGGCCTCGCTGGAAAGCTACATCGGTCTGGTCGAAGCCGGGGTCGGGCTGCTGCCGGCAGGCGGGGGCTGCAAGGAATTCGCCATGCGGGCTGCGGCCGATGCCAAGGGAGGGGATGCGTTTATCTTCCTCAAGAGCTATTTTCAGAACGTGGCGACGGCGCAGGTCGGCAAGAGCGCGGAGCATTCGCGCGATCTGGGCTTCTTGCGGCCCAGCGACCGCATCGTGATGAACCGGTTCGAATTGCTCCATGCCGCCAAGGCCGAAGTCGAAGCCATGGCCGAAGCCGGTTACCGTCCGCCTCTGCGGGCTCGCAGCATCCCGGCCGCGGGGCGCAGCGCGATCGCCACGTTCAAGATGGCCATGGCCAACATGCTCGCCGGGCACTACATCTCGGAGCACGATTTTCTGATCGGCAGCAAAGTCGCCTACGTCATGTGTGGCGGAGACGTCGAGCCGGGTACGCTGCTGACCGAAGATTGGTATCTCGACCTCGAGCGGCAGGCTTTCATGGAACTCATTGCCACTGAAAAAACGCAGGCGCGCATAGAGCAGATGCTCAAAACCGGAAAACCTCTAAGAAATTAACTCTCACCGCAGAGGACGCTGAGGACGCGGAGTAAATAAATCCGGATCTGGAAAAAATATTCGGGACCGGACTGTGAACGAGTTTTCTTTTCGAATCGAAGTGTTTATTTTTTCCTCTGCGTCCTCCGCGGCCACTGCGGTTGGTGCTTTGTGGAGATAAAGTCATGAGCAAACAAGTTCAGGATGCCTACATCGTTGCCGCCACGCGCACGGCGGTAGGCAAGGCGCCGCGGGGCGTATTGAGGCATGCACGTCCCGACGACATGCTCGCGCATGTGCTGAAAAGCGCGCTTGCACAAGCGCCGGGTCTCGATCCGTCCGTCATCGATGACGTCATCGTCGGCTGCGCTATGCCGGAAGGTGAGCAAGGCATGAACGTAGCGCGCATCGGGTTGCTGCTCGCCGGATTTCCAAACAATGTTTCGGGCGTGACCCTGAACCGCTTCTGCTCGTCCGGCTTGCAGGCAGTCGCGACTGCGGCGGACCGCATACGCCTGGGCGAGGCCGACGTGATGATCGGTGCCGGCACCGAAAGCATGAGCATGATTCCGATGGGCGGCAACAAGATCGTCGCCAATGAACAATTGTTCATCCAGGACGAAAACATCGGCATCGCATACGGCATGGGCATCACCGCCGAAAAGGTGGCCGAGCAATGGAAAGTCGGCCGGGAAGCGCAGGATGAATTTGCGACCGAATCCCACCGTCGCGCGCTGGCGGCAATCGAGAAAGGCGAATTCAAGCAGGAAATTACGCCTTACACGCTCAACGAGCACATGCCCGATTTCGAGCATCACAATGTTGTCACGCGCAGCAAGGTTGTCGCCATCGACGAAGGTCCGCGCGCGGGGACGACTCGCGAGGTGCTCGCCAAGCTGCGTCCGGCCTTCGCCGTAAACGGATCGGTGACGGCTGGCAATAGTTCGCAGACCTCAGACGGCGCCGGCGC
>JANMYN010000847.1:0-1989 GCA_031382195.1 Betaproteobacteria bacterium | reverse complement strand
GGAAACGACCAGCAGGGCGGCAAGCCCCGGGATCAGGTAGAGAAGAAGAAGCTCTCGCTCTCGCGGGCGATCTACGGCCACGGGAAACTGGGGCGTCACGGAATTCGCGGTGAAGTCACCGGCCGAAGTGTACCCCGGATGTGGCGCGTGTGCGATGCGATCAGCGCATTTTCCTGCCGGAAGCGGAAAACGATCCTGCTCCGGTTCCCTGGAGTCGTTCCGCCAATCCGCAGCCGCTAGAAATGCGGCCGCGGATTGGCCCCGCGGTAGCGGGCCACACTGGCAACGATCTCGGCGCGAGCCTGTTCGGGTCCGAGCCAGCCGGCGACTTTGACCCATTTGCCCGGTTCGAGATCCTTGTAATGCTCGAAGAAATGCTGGATCTGGGACAAGCGCTCCGGCTGCAGATCTTCAGGCTTGTGCCAATGCTTGTAGATCGGCAGCACGGAGTCGACAGGAACGGCCAGTAACTTGGCGTCCCCGCCGGCCTCGTCGACCATCTTCAGCACGCCGATCGGTCTGCAGCGGATCACTGCGCCCACGTTGACGGGAAAGGGCGTGATCACCAGCACATCGGCCGGGTCGCCGTCCTCGGACAGTGTGTGCGGGATGTAACCGTAATTACAGGGATAGTGCATCGCCGTCATCATGAAACGATCGACGAACAGCGCCCCGGTTTCCTTGTCCACTTCATATTTGTTCGGGTCGGCGTTCATCGGAATTTCGATGATCACGTTGAAGTCGTCAGGCAGGGCGCGCCCGGGTGTCACGCGGTCGAGGTTCATAACGGGTCTTGATAAATTTGAATGGATTTGGTCGGCGCCACTGTACACCGCCACCATATCCGTGGCGACCGGGCCACGGTAAACTGCCGCGGCAACCGTTGCGCGGCCGCTGCAACAGGCGACGACGGCGACTTTCGCCAGCGAAGTCGCGGACGTGGTGGCGTACTTCCGCGCCAATACCGGCATCCTGCATTGGTCCGGAACCGTCGGCATAGGCGTGTTCGCCTGCGGCCGCGAGTACTACGACGAACCTGCGGTTGCAATCATGCTGTGTGCCTTCGACGTGGGCAGTTTCCGGGTTTTTTCCGGGCTGCGCTCTCCGCCCGATCTTGAGCGCCAGTCGCTGCACCTGGGCGGGCTGCCTGCCAATTTCGCCATCGTCCATGGCGACCCGCGCAACGCGCAGTTGCCGCGCCTGATCGGCGATCTGGCCGGATGCATGGAAAGCGGATTCGTCGCCGGCGGGCTGACCAGTTCGCGGCGCGAAGTCGTGCAGATCGCAGATGGCCTCGCCAGGGGCGGATTGCCGGGCGTGCTGTTCTCCGATGACGTGGTGGTTTCGACGCGGCTCACGCAGGGCTGTGCCCCGATCGGCGACGTGCCCAAGCCCGGCGCGCAGATCATGTTCTGCCGGCGCGACGAGCCCAGCGCGACCGAGGACATGTCGCGCATGCTCGACAGCATCAAGAGCGGATTGTTCGGGCGACCGCGCGGCGGTCTGTATTACTCCTGCGTCGGACGCGGGCCGAACCTGTTCAGCGACGAATCCGGGGAAGCTAATATGATCCGCGAGGCGCTCGGCGAATTTCCGCTGGCTGGATTCTTCTGCAACGGCGAAATATCGCACAACCGGCTCTATGGATATAGGGGGGTCCGCACGCTCTTTCAGAGAAAGAGCGTGCGTGGTGATTGGTGACTGGTAATTGGGGACTAGTGATTAGTGATTGGTGACTAGTAAAATCCAGAATGCCTCACACCTGAAAAGTACCAAGCTTTAAAACCAGTCACCAATTACCAATCACTAATCACCAGTCACCAATCACATGCCCTCACGCCCCACCACCGAATTCCTCCGCGCCGTATCGGCGTTTCGGCGCTATGCGCATCCGCAACGCCTTGCCGACTGGGAGCAGCGTTTTGCTTTCGGCCTGGATGACATCGAGCAGGTGTTCGAGGCGGCGGTCGCCGCGGCGCCCGTGCTGTC
>JANMYN010000827.1:0-4186 GCA_031382195.1 Betaproteobacteria bacterium | reverse complement strand
CAGGCCGAAGAGCTGGGGTTCGCCGGCACGCAGGAATTCAAGAGCAGCGTCGGAAAAGACCACGCCGAATCCAAACGTAGCGCCGTGCGGATTCTGCTCGAGGACAAACACCTCCTCCTGCGGACGTCGCCGCTTGAGCAGAAGGCTAAGAAAGAGGCCGGCGGGGCCGGCACCGATGATCGCAGTGCGCATGGGAAGCCGACCCTAGCACGCGTTGCGAACGGACTCAACTTGCCGCCAGTATGAATCCTAGATGTAGATCGGGGTCGGACCACCGCAACACATTGATCCGCGCGCAGATACATCAAAAATAATTCTCTATAGAGGCCTTAGCTGCATCCGCAGATCGGGGTCGGACTGAGATGTCCCCTATTACGCGGACCGATCGGGCAGACTAGTCCTATGCTTCATCAGAAACTGGCGAGCAAGTGCTGGCCATTCTTCTTCGTGGCGTCCGTAGTCCCTGAGCATCTGCCGGCATACGAATTCCCCAGCGGTGATGCCTGGCGATTTTGATCGCTTTCCAAAAAGAGAATTGGGCAGGTAGTCATCCACGCCATAGTACAGTCCGCGGAAATATAGGGACAGGCGCCCAGGGCCATCCTGCTCCAGGTGGGCCCGATTGGCCGGGCCTGCAGCGTGCAATCTAAGCACTTGAGCTTGTTCTGACTGCGTGGACTCGACGACGGTCGAGTCGAATCTCTTTTTGGCAATTTCAAGGGCTCGTGGTGATGTTTGCCCATGCTTGTCCATCGCTGCGTCCTCTGTGACGGCAATCCAAATAAACGGTGCGCACAGGGGGATTCCGGGGCCATCTGCCTATAGGCGACAGTGCCTCCCCAAAGTCTGCGGATTCCCACTCGGCGCACTGCGTATGTCGCAACGGTTATGCCAGTTCACGGCGACGAAAAAATGACATCTTTATGTGGTCAGAAAGTGCTCGGTTTTCGGGCATAAAAGATGAGGTGGCGGACGGCCGACTGACGGCGATGTCGGACGATCGACACAAGGTGCGGTCGCAAAGCGTCACAGAACGTCAATTGTCAGAGTGACGATGGCGTATCTGGAGCATTTTTATATAGACGAATTCGAGAAAACTGGCGTTGGTGAGCTGTGGGGTCTGTATAAGTGCACAAAGCGGGCCGAAGTAATTCAAAGTACGAAATCAAAACGGGCACCGACTGGTGCCCGTTTTCTTATTCCTTCGTAATTCGTCTAAGCCCTGCGAGACCGCAACAACTGGCTGATCAGATAGCCGGCGGCGACAGCGATGCCGACCGACATGATGGGATTGGCGCGTACGTAGTCCCGGGTCTCTTTCATTGTCCGCGCTTGCACATATCTCAGTTTCTCGCGCTTTTCATCGAACATTGCCGCGGTCAGTGTCGCGGTGCTTGCGGCCTTGTCGACGGTGTGGTGTGCGCCGGATGAGATCCGGTCAATTGCCGGGTGCGCGGCTTGCGACACTTTGTCTATTACGTTATGTGCTCCGGCGCTGGCTCTTTCGACCCTGCTTGCTGTTCTGCTGCCGCCCCCGGTCAAATTTGGCGTGACTATTTCGGTTGTGTCCATGGTGCCTCCAATGATTGCGATCCGGTGGCATCCCCGCTTGCGCGGAGCGAGCCACCGGCATTCCAGGTAGTGCCCGTCATCAGTCGTAACGAATGTCGTTCTGGACCGCGACCACGCCTGCGACGCCGTGCGCGATCTCCGCGGCCTTGTTCGCTTCATTCCAGTTCGCGGCCGTGCCCGTCAGCGTGACCGTGCCCTTGACGGTCTTGACGCTGATATTGCGCGCCCTGACTTCGCTGTCGACGACCATGTCCGACTTCACCTTGGTCGTGATCCACGAATCATCGACGTACGCGCCGGTTTTCTCGCCGGTATTGGCGCAACCCGCGAGGCCGAGGATCAACACGCTTATAACCATACACAGCCAACTTCCCTTGAATGCATTTTTCATCGTGCGCTCCTGCCAGTTGAAGCAATTGTTTCATTGAGGTCCGGATGGTGCGCCGATAACGGTATGCCTTAATGCGTGCGCCTTCTGTCGGTTGGCACACATAGAGGGATTTCGTCTGTTTTTCGCGCTAACTACGTCACCGCGACGACAGGCGCGGGGGCTCGGGGTCCGGCCCGTATAACTGTATAACTCCCCGCTGCGCCGCAGCGCAAAACACAAAGCGTGATTGCCGTTGGTCGCCTGCCGGATGTGATCGACGAACGGCGATTCGGGATGCGTTACTCACGTAAGGAATGCACGCACCTCTCAACGAGGCATCGAATAGAACTCTGCGCAGTGAAAGTTGACTTCGCTCAGTTTTGAAAATGAAGGCGGCCCATGGTCGCCTTTCTTGTTTCTGCATCGCAAGAGAGTCGACGATTGCCTAGCATCAAGACGGTATTAATTGGACTATGATTCCAATTGCATTGCCACTGAATATTTAGGCGTCACAAATGACGGGTTAGTAAGGCGTCATTTACGAAGTCTAATTCTCTTTAGACATCCAGGGGGGATCACACATGGCGCATGACCTAGTGATCGCGGGCGGTGGGCTTGGCGGCGCCGCGCTCGGTGCATGCATGGCACGGTCTGGCGCTCGAGTCCTCATTCTGGAGCGTACTCGTCAGTTTCGTGACCGCGTGCGTGGAGAAGGGATGCACCCGTGGGGCGTACCAGAACTCCACGCGCTGGGTCTCTATGACAAGTTAATGAACACGTGCGCCCGGCAAGTCCGCTACCGGACGGATTATCGCGGGTCCACCCTGGTTCGAGAAAGAGACTTGATCGAGACGACCCCCCAGCACTCGGCGGCCGTTGACTTCTATCATCCTGCAATGCAGGAGGTACTCGTCAAGGAAGCTATTGAAGCTGGTGCTGAAGTCCGGCGCGGCGTAGCCGTTACCAAGGTAACCGTCGGTACATCTCCCGCGGTAACCGCTTCGATAGATGGCACCGAGAAGCGTTTCCCCGCACGACTAATCGTCGGCGCCGACGGACGCCAATCGATGGCGCGCCGCGACGGGAATTTCAAGGTGAACCATGATCCCAACTGGCTCCGCATTTCGAGCACTTTGCTCGAAAGGATGGGTGCACCCGAGAGTGCGGTTCACGTTTTTACGGCTCCAAACTTCGGTCACGCCTCCCTGCTATTCCCTCTTGGCAGTGACCGAATGCGGGTCTACTTCGTAACGGGCCGGCGCACCGAGCACCGCGTGCTGAGCGGTGCTGCCGACGCCTCCGATTTCTCCAACTACTGCGCCGAGACGGGTGTTCCTCGGGAGTGGTTGGATCGCGCGCACCTTGCGGGACCGCTGGCAACCTTCGAGGGGGCCGACATTTGGGTCGATCATCCATACGTTGACGGGCTTGTGCTCGTTGGTGACGCCGCTGCAGCCAATGATCCGTGCTGGGGATGTGGGTTATCCCTGACGCTTCGAGACGTGCGGGTGCTGCGCGATGCCCTTCTCGCGAGCGACGATTGGGATGCGGCTTGCCGTCGATATGCTGCCGAGCATGATAGGTACTACGGCGCGCTGCGCAGGATTACATCTTGGCTGATGCAGGTCCGCTTCACTCTCGGGCCCGAGGGGGATCGACTGCGCGCGCATGCCCTGCCACGACTCGCCGATGGCACTGGTCCGGATCTGTGGGCGATGGGACCGGACAGTCCCTCGGATGAGGACGCTCGAATTCGGTTTCTGGGCCATTAGTCATGTGGGGGGACGGCCAAAAATGGGCTGCAGGAGTGATCCGATGATCAAGGGTTGGCTACGCATCGTAATCGCCGTCGCATTTGCCGTTACGGCCACGCACACGACGGCCCAGCAATCGGGCAAAGTTCCCGTCGTCGGGGTGCTGATGCTCGCTGCGGGCCCCAACGATACGGTTGTCGAGGCCTTTCGCCATGGACTGCGCGAGCAGGGCTACGTCGAAGGCCGCAATATCAAAATCGAGCATCGTAGCGCCATGGGCAAAATCGAATTGCTACGGCAGCTCGCGGAAGAGCTGGTCGCGCTCCGCGTCGATGTGATCGCGGTGGGCGCCGTCGCCCCGGCGCGCGCCGCGAGGGAGGCGTCGAGCACGGTACCGATCGTGGTGGCCTTCCACGACTACGATCCCGTGGCCGCCGGGCTGATCAACAGCTTTAACCGGCCTGGCGGCAACCTCACGGGGGTCTTTGGC
>JANMYN010000783.1:0-2643 GCA_031382195.1 Betaproteobacteria bacterium | reverse complement strand
AACAGCAGCGTCTGCACGATCTGCGCGACCAGCAGCGTTCCGGCTGCGGCCATCGGGAAGGGCGTGCCGTGCAAGGCAAGTGCGGCGCCACGAAATCCCACCGCGGAGAGCGCGAAGCCCGTGCCCGAGGCGAGCCCGAGCAACGCGAGGCGAGAAGTCCAGCCCGTCAGTAACGCGCGCAGCGGATGTTCGCGATCGGCGGGCGAGAGCATCAGCACGCCGGCGGTTCCCAGCGCGATCGCGATTGCCACGACCGGGTTGACCGTGTCGCCGAGAAAAACGAAACCGAAGAGTGCAACCTGGATGAGCTCGCTCTTGGAGTAAGCCACGCCGAGCGTGAAGTTGCGTTCGGTCATGACTCGCAGCAACAGGGCCGTGGCCGCGATCTGGCTCACCGCGCCCAACAGCACCCAGCCCAGGAAGGATAAATTTCCGGCGGGAATTTCGAAGTGTCCGACTGCGTGTACGGCGATCAGCCATAGCGCTGCAAACGGCAGGCCATAGAGAAAACGCACCAGCGTGGCGCCCAGTGTGCCGAGTTCCCCCGTCAGTCCGCGCTGTGCGGCATTGCGCAGCGTCTGCGCCAATGCCGCGAAGATCGTAACCGGAATCCACAGCCAGCCGGGATGAACGACTTCGATAGCGGCTGCGCCTGAATCAGCCGCGACCGACGAACGGCATCTTGGTCGCCATGATCGTGAGGAACTGGACATTGACGTCCAGCGGTTGCTGCGCCATGTAGAGCACGGCTTCGCCGACCTTGTTCACGTCGATCGTCGGCTCCACCTTGATTTCGAGGTTGGCCTGCGGCACGCCCTTGGTCATTTTCGCCGCCATCTCGGTCAATGCGTTGCCAATGTCGATCTGCGAGCACGCGATATCGTACTTGCGTCCGTCCAGCGACGCGGATTTGGTCAGCCCCGTCACGCCATGCTTGGTCGACGTGTAGGGCATCGAATTCGGGCGCGGCGCGTGTGCCGAGATCGAGCCGTTGTTGATGATGCGGCCCCCGCGCGGATCCTGGTCCTTCATGGTCCGGAACGCTTCCTGGATGCACAGGAACATGCCGGTCAGATTGATGTCCACCACATTTTTCCACTGCTCGAAGGTCAGTTCCTCGAGCGGGATGCCTGGTGCGTTGACGCCCGCGTTGTTGAACAGCACGTCCACCCGCCCGAATGTGGATTTCGCTTGGGCGAACAGCGCCTTCACCGATTGCGGATCGCTCACGTCGGTCTGCACCGCCAGCGCCCGCGATCCCGCACCGGATTCCTTCGCCGCCTGCTCCAGCACGTCCTTGCGGCGGCCCGCCAGCGCCACGCTGTATCCCGCCTTCAGCAGCGCCAGCGTCGCGGCTTTGCCTACGCCGCTGCCCGCGCCGGTAACGATCGCGACCTTGTTTTGTGTGGCCATTGCCATGCCCTCCCGTCAGTTTTTTGACTTCGATTACGAATGCTACCGCATCCGGCCGGTATTTTGACGACAGAGGCGGTTAGACTGTCGGTCCGAAGGAGGTTGATTGATGAATTGCAGGCACTGGCTGGTGGCAGGCATGGGGGCGCTTTGCATTGCGGCGAGCCCCGCGTGGGCCGACGAAATGAAGGATGACGCCATTGCGCGTCTGGTGGCCGCGCACGACCCCGATATTCCGCTCGCAGTGGGACGTCTCGCGGTAAAGCAGGCGGGCCTCGTGGCGATACGCGCACTGCTCAAGCAACGTGGCAGGGAAGCCGGGCTGGACCGCGGCTGGAACGGCGGCGCGGCCGAGTGGCAGCAAGCCGAGGCGCATTTTTCCGACGCCATCGATGAACTCATCACCCAGCGAATCGAGGATCCGGCCTGGGTGCAAGGCATCCTGACCGAGCAGTTTTCCCGCTTGCTCAACGACGAAGAGGCCGACGAGATCGCCGCCCACTTCGTCGGCGGCATCGGGCGGGAACAGCGCATCGTGGTGGAGGTGAAAGTGCTGGGCGAACTGCTGCTGGCCAATTACACGTTCACCAACCGCATCGACGACACTGTGCGCGGATCCGAGCGCGAATACGCCAGGATGCAGAAAGTCTGGGCCGACCGGGAACCGTTCCGGGTGCGCAATTTCGACGGCGACGCGGGTGCCCAGCGTTTCGGCACACGCAATCCCGGCATCAAGTACGTCAAGATGCTCGCGCTGCAAGGCGTCGAAGGCATGATCAACCATATCGACTCCGTGCGCACCGAGGCGGCCGCCCGTGTGACGGGCGCCGCTCACGAAGCCGATCCTTACATCGAAGCGTATCGCAGCCGAACGGCGAATTAGACACAGCGCCCGCCATGTCAACGATGTTTCCGTTTCACCTCGCCTTTCCCGTCACCAGCCTGGACAAGGCGCGCGCATTCTACGGCGGACTGCTCGGATGTCCGGAGGGGCGGTCCTCCCCGGAGTGGGTCGATTTCGATATCGAGCTGCACATCCGCTTCAAGGGCCAGACGGGAGAACAGGCGGCGATGTTTTTTCTCGACCCCTGCGGCAACGCGATCGAGTTCAAGGCGTTCGAAAATCCAGAGATGCTGTTTGCGAAATGACTTCTACGTCGCCATTATTTTTTATGGTTCATCCGACTTTGTTGTGAGTCGAATGATTTATGGCTCCGGGGCTCCGGAATA
>JANMYN010000674.1:0-1614 GCA_031382195.1 Betaproteobacteria bacterium | reverse complement strand
ATCCTCATGGCGTCGCTCGCTATCCAACTCATGGCGCTGGCGACACCGTTGTTCACCCAGGTGGTGATCGACAAGGTTGTCGTCCACCACACGTTGAATACACTTACCGTCATCGGCATCGGGCTCGCCGTGTTCATGGTGTTCAGCGCGGCCATGACCTGGGTGCGCCAGTACCTGATCCTGCACACCGGCAACCGCATCGACGCTGTGCTCGGGCTCAAGGTGTTCGAGCATCTGTTCCGTCTGCCGCCGCGTTATTTCGAGCATCGTCCCACCGGCGTGCTGGTCGCGCGTCTCCACGGGGTCGAAACCATTCGCGAGTTCCTCGCCAGCGCCGCAGTCACGCTGATGCTCGATCTGCCTTTCATGCTGATCTTTCTGGCAATCATGTTCTGGTATAGCTGGGAACTCTCGCTGATCACGCTCGGCGTGCTCGCCGCCATCATTGTTCTCAGTCTGGTCGTGGCCCCCTTGTTCCGAGCGCGCCTCAACCAGCAATTCCTGCTGGGCGCCCGCAACCAGGCCTTCCTGACCGAATACATCTCCGGGCTGGAAACCGTCAAGTCGCTGCAGATGGAGCCGCAGTTGAATACCCGCTTCGGTGACTACCTCGCTACTTACCTCGAAGCGAGCTTCAAGACCCGCACGCTTTCCAACAGCTACCAGGTCGCCGCCAACACGCTGGACCAGTTGCTCACACTCTCGATCCTGTGCGCCGGTGCCTGGATGGTCATGCAGGAGGTGGGCTTCACCATCGGCATGCTGGTCGCTTTCCAGATGTTCGCCAGCCGCCTGTCGCAGCCGATGCTCAAACTCGTCGGCCTGTGGCAGGAATTCCAGCAGGCCGGCATCGCGGTCAAGCGCCTGGGCGACGTCATGAACGCGCCGCAAGAGCCCTACTCAACCATCCCCAGCCGCGAGAGCGCGAGAAAGGGCAGGATCGAGATCGACAATCTCGCCTTTCGCTACGGCGAGAACCTGCCTTATCTATACCAAGGCCTCAACATCTCGATCGAACCCGGCCAGTGCATCGCCCTCATGGGCCCGTCGGGCTGTGGCAAGAGCACGCTCGCCAAGCTGCTGCAGGGTTTCTATCAGCCCACCGACGGCAGTATCAAGTTGGACGGCCACGACATCCGCCATCTGTCGGCCAACGAACTCCGAAGCAGCTTCGGCGTGGTGCCGCAGGAGACGACACTTTTCTCCGGCGCGATTTACGACAACATCGTGCTCGGCAACGCGCACGCCACCTTCGACGACGTCGTCATCGCCTGCAAGGCGGCGGGCATTCACGACACCATCGAGGCGCTGCCGCAGGGCTATCAGACGCCGATCGGGGAACACGGGGCGGGACTCTCAGGCGGGCAGAAGCAGCGCATAGCAATCGCGCGGGCGTTGCTCAAGCGGCCACCGATTCTGCTCTTCGATGAAGCGACCAGCAATCTGGATGACGAAACGGCGAATGCGTTTGGAGAGACGGTTAATCAGCTGAGGGGAAGGGTGACGATTCTCATGATCGCGCACAAGCTGCCGGCCAGTGTTCGCGACATTCAGACCCTGTCGTTGGTCGCCGAGACAAAAAAATGAAAGCGTTAGCGTGGATGGAAATCAGTC
>JANMYN010000713.1:0-6663 GCA_031382195.1 Betaproteobacteria bacterium | reverse complement strand
CTGATCCTGCCCGGCGGATTCGCCGAAGCCGGCGAAAGCGGGCGCGCGCGCGATGCTCGCCTGCGCGAACTTGCGTCCGCGCGCGAGCTGACCATCGGCGGTCCCAACTGCGCCGGCGTGATCAATCTGCTGGACCCGAAGCTGCCGTTCGCCGCCACGTTCTTCCGCGACATGCCAAGAGGCGGCGGTGTGGCGATGATCTCCCAGTCGGGTGCCATCATCGAAGAGGCGATTGACGCCAGTCATGTCTACTACATCCCGCTGGGCGCAGTCGTGTCCGTCGGCAACAGCATGCATCTGGGCATCATCGAATATCTTGAGCAATTCGGCCGCGATGAGCGTTGCAAGGCGATCCTGCTCTACGTCGAAACCTTCGGCGACGCACTGCGATTCGGCGAAGTGGCGCGAGCGGTGGCGAAGGCCAAGCCCGTGGTCGCGCTGATCGGCGGACGCACGAGCGCCGGCCGCGACGCGGCGTTTCGCCACACCGGATCGCGGCCGGCGGACGCTGAGGCAACCGACGAGTTCTTCCGCCGTAGCGGCATCGTCAGGGTCAAGAGCCTGCGGCGCCTGCTGCTGGCCGGCAAGGTGTTCGGCGCATTTCCGCAGGGCATCGGCAAGCGTGTGCTGCTGCTGTCGAATTCAGGTGGGCCGGGTGTGCTGGCAGCCGACCAGGCAGTGGACGAAGGACTCGTGTTGCCGGAACTGCCTGTCGCAATGTCGGAAAAATTGCGCGCCTTCCTGCCCCCCGAAGCATCGATTGCCAACCCGATCGATCTGCTGGCGGACGCGCGCGCAGATCGCTTTTCCGCTTCGCTCGCAACCGCACTGGAAGCGGCCAAGGGACATTTCGATGCGATCCTGATGATCCACGTCGTGCCGTTCATGGTGGAGGCCGGCGAGGTGGTCGACGCGCTCGCCGAGTTGTGCAAACCTGCGAAGCTGCCGATTCTGCATTGCATGATGGGCACGCTCGAGCACAAAAACGACTGGTTCGCACGCATGGAAGGGGCCGGCGTACCGACTTTCAAGGACGCGGAGGAAATGTGCATTGCAGCCGGTCTGTTGATGCGCCATCGCGAACTCAACGTCGTGCGCTGATTTACGAAGACGATATTGGAGGGATAACAGATGCTCAAACTCTACGGCTATTTCAGAAGTTCCGCGTCCTACCGCGTGCGCATCGCGCTGAACATGAAAGGCCTCGATTACGAGCAGGCCAGCATCCATCTGGCCAAGGGCCGGCAGTACACGCCCGAGTTTTCCGAAATCAGCCCGCAGAATCTGGTGCCGGTGCTGGAGCACGACGGCCAGCGGCTGTATCAGTCGCTGGCGATCATCCAGTATCTCGACGAGAAATTTCCGCAGCCGGCCTTTCTGCCCAAAGATTCCCCCGGCAGGAACCGCGCTCGCTCGCTGGCGCTGATCAGCGCCTGCGAAATCCATCCGCTGAACAATACGCGTGTGCTGGCCTATCTGACCGATACGCTCAAACTGGCCGACGAACAGAAGAGTGCCTGGTACCGGCATTGGGTGACGGTCGGCTTCACGGCGATCGAGAAACGTCTTGCGACGGAGAAGGAAACCGGGCAGTTCTGTCACGGCGACACGCCGGGTATCGCTGATATTGTGCTGGTGCCGCAAGTGGCCAATGCCAATCGCTTCCAGGTCGACCTTGGCCCGTTTCCCACCATCAGGCGCATCAATGAAAACTGCCTGGCGCAAGAGCCTTTCAAGAGGGCGATGCCGCAGAATCAGCCGGATGCCGAGTGAAGTATTGAGCTTGTACGTATTCTTTTTGTGGGCAAGGCGTCGCAGAATAACTGGTTGCTGCGGGGCCACCTCTGACGAAGCGCCCGATACTTTGGAAGCAACGAAAATAGGTGAAAAGTGATCTCGAAAAAAATCTGCCTTGTAATTGGCGCCGGAGTAAGTTGCAGCTATGGTTTTCCGACCGGCCGAGTAAAGGACTAAAGGGGCCATAAAGGACTAAAGGGGCCAAATGACTAAAGGGGCCAGACTAGATTTATTATGCTAGCATGTCGTCATGCCCCGCCGCCCGCGTGTCCACCTTGATGGCGTGCCGCTGCACATCGTGCAGCGCGGGCACAATCGCGAGCCGTGCTTCTTTGGCGAGGAAGATTACAGCACTTACCTGCACTGGCTGGGCGAGGCCCTCGCCGAGTTCGACTGCGCGCTGCACGCCTACGTGCTGATGACCAATCATGTGCATCTGCTGTTAACGCCCGGGAAGGCCGAGAACGTGCCCAAGCTCATCATCTCGCTGGGGCGGCGCTACGTGCAATACGTCAATCGCAGCTACCGGCGCACCGGTACGCTGTGGGATAGCCGCTACAAATCTTCATCGGTGCAGGCCGAGACTTACCTGCTTGCCTGCCAGCGCTACATCGAACTCAACCCGGTGCGCGCCGCCATGGTCGAAGACCCGGCGCACTATCGCTGGACCAGCTATCGGTCCAACGCGCTGGGGCAACAGGATGCGCGTCTCACGCCGCACCCGCTGTATCTGTCGTTGGGGCGAAGCGACAAGGGCCGACAGGGCGCCTATCGGGCGCTGTTTCGGGCGCAATTGGATCGCGCAGCCGTTGATGACATTCGTCTGGCGCTGAACCAGAGTCAGCCGCTGGGCAATGCGCGTTTTTACGCCAGGATCGAGAAGATGACCGGGGTAAGACGTGAAGCGAAGCCGCGCGGCAGACCGCGCCTGGCACCGGATAGTGCCCCTGCATCGAAGGAACGAGGGGAAAAATGAAGGGCTCGGACGTGAAAATAATCGAGCCTGGCCCCTTTTACACTGCCGACGCCGATGTGCTCTTTGGGCAGGAGGGGGCCGACACCCTGTTCGGGGGCAGCGGCAATGATGTCCTCAACGAGGATGCGAGGGATACCCCCGTGGCGCTGCACGGCGACGACTATCTCGATGGGGAAGACGGTAACGACGAACTCATCGGCGGGGGTGGGGACGACACGCTCTTCGGCGGAGACGGGGACGATTACCTGCGCGGCTATGGCGGGGATGACCAACTCTGTCGTCGGCTCGCAACCGCGCGCGATTATTTGAGCAACCAGGGTACTTACACTGCAACTGGAGAAAGCCATTATGCAATATGCCAAGCCTGACTCTTTCCTTTGGAAGATATTGGCGTGGCTCAGGGTTCCGCGCTGTCCCCACTGCTCTGCAATTTGCTCTTGGAGGACTTCGACGAACAGATGAATGATCGCGGCATCGCCTGCGTTCGCTATATCGATGATTTCATTCTTTTCGCGCCGAATAGAAAAAAGGCGTTTCGCGCCCTTGCCAGCGCTAGCCGCAACCTTCAGGCGTTGAACTTAGATTGCTACGATCCTCAAGATCGCCCAGACAAGGCAGAAAACGGATTGACCGGAGAGCGCTTCCACTTCTTGGGGTGCGAAATTGCGCCGAAGTACATTAGACCGTCGCGCGAAAGTCGAACTCGTCTTTTAGAACGCATCCAAAATATTGTTATAAACGCGCTCGCCGCTAGCGGAGATCCGTTGGAATCTATTAGGGGACGGAAGACGTATGTCGATTCTCTTCATACGATAGGCAACGTTATTCGTGGCTGGGGCAACACGTACTCGTTCTGTACGGACAATCGACTCATGGCTGATATAGATGGACTGATAGATGTAAAGCTTGCGGACTTCCGGGTGCGGTTTGCGAGTGTGGTTTCCAAGCGGTCCTCTCAAGACAAGCGAAGATTGACCGGCGTATTCCTGCTCTCTGACTGCAAACAGGACGAGAGAACGCGAGATTTGGTTAGTAAGCTCGGCCCGAAAGGCCAATCGTAAAGGGAAATCGTGTCGCGGATTGAGCCGCGCCGGCCGCCAGCATGGGAGTAAATGGGGCCTGCAGCGTGCATAAAGATGTTTTCGCAGAGCATAGGCGGGTTCGCCGGGACTGTGCGAAAGCTTCTCCAGATTGGTACCCAGATAGCCGTTCAAGAAGTACGGCATGATCAGAAGTACGGCATGGTCAACGGCCACGTCGAAACCATCAGCCTCGATACGGCCGGCCCGACACGCGCGAGCGCGACCGCAAGACACCCGCGAGCACGTCATGCCGCCCTCGGGCTTCCGCGCACTGGTGGTGCTCGATTCGCCTTACCTCGAACGCGACGGCACACAATTCCGCGTCTCAGCCGGCATGGTGGTCTCGGCGGAAGTCAATCTTGGCAGCCGCACGGTGATGGAGTATTTTTGCTATCGTCGGCGCAGAAGTTCACGCACGAGGCCGGGCGGGAGTTGTGAGAACTGTCCTCGCCCTTCCCAAACCTGATTTGCACTGCAAGATCTGAACTCGACTCGCCGCTGAGTCAAAGCCCCATCTTCTCCAGCAGCGGCGGCCAGCGATTTTTCCAGGGTCGCGCGGCCTCGAAGCACGCCGATGCGCGCAATACCATGGCATCGCCCAAGTGGCGGCCAATTATTTGCAGCCCGACTGGTAAGCCGTCGTCTGTCCACCCCGCAGGCGCAGTCGCGGCGGGTTGCCCCGTCAGGTTGAGCGGATAGGTGAAGTGCAACCACTCGAAAGGTTCCACCTCTTTGCCGTCGATGGCGGTCGGTCCTTGAATACCCACTTCAAAAGGCGGCACAGCCAGGGTCGGGGTGAGCAGGAGATCGTACTTGCGCATGAATCGCCACATCTTGTTGTTCACGGCTTTGCGCTGGACCATCGCATCGGTGAATTGCTCCGCGGTCCATTCGGTCTTGAGAAAGTCCCTTACGTGTGGCGTCATTTTATCGCCGAGTTTTTTCTCCATCGCCCGCATGCCACGCAAGTCGGTTTCGCGCGCGACCATTCCCCAGAACGCTTCGTACGGATTACTCCACCCGGGGTTCGCTTCCTCCACCTTACAACCCAGGTCGCGCTCAAACACCTTGACTGCGTCGGTCACGATTTTGCGTACGCGCTTGTCGACTGGTGCATAACCTCCCCAATCCAGGGTGTAGGCGACCTTGAGTCCTTTCAGATCGCCATTGAGTGATTTCATCCAGTCAAAGCCTTCTTCGTTCGGCAGCGAGTGGCGATCGCGATCGTCCGGACCGGCAATGATCGAGAGCATGAGGGCGGCGTCGGCGACGGTACGCGCCATCGGGCCGATGTGCTCAAGCGATTCCCAACTCGACACGCCCGGATAGCGTTCATCCTTCACTCCGGGGTACAAAGGCACGCGGCCCATTGACGCCTTCATGCCGTAAAGGCCCGAATGGGCGCTTGGTATGCGGACCGATCCACCGCCGTCGCTGCCGATCGCAAACGGCCCCATGCCGCTCGCGACCGCAGCGCCCGATCCGGCGCTGGACCCACCGGGAGTTAAATCGGTGTTCCATGGATTGCGCGTCGTTGGAAAAACCGGGTTGTGACCGACGCCGCTATAACCAAACTCGGGCACGTTGGTTTTTCCGAGGATCACCGCGCCCGCGTCCTTGAGACGCTCCACCACGACGTCATCTTCGTCTGGAACGAAGTCAGCGTATGCCCAAGACCCGGAAACGGTTTTGATGCCTTTCGTGCAGACCAGGTCTTTGATGCCCACTGGTACGCCGGCCAGTGGCCCGACAGGCTTGCCAGCCATGATGTCCTTCTCAATCTTCTTGGCGGTCTTTCGTGCAAGTTCGGGTGTCGGCGTGCAGAAGGCATGCAGGATGGGTTCGAGCTTCTCCATGCGGGCCAGCACCGCATCGATCACTTCGACGGGGGAAAGCTTCTTTGTACGAATGTGTTTCGCCAGGGTGACCGCATCCATGCGGCAAATCTCTTTTGCGGTAGACATGTGTAGCTAAACTCCTCTCATAGCAAACGACGGACTGCGGGTGCTGACGCGATTGAATATTCGATTGGTCGAAAGTGTATTTCGCTACGTACCGGCCTCAGCGCCGCTCGGCTGATTCGTAAGGTTCGCTCCCAACGGCGCGGCTGCGACCTTTCCGAGGATGGCGTATAGAATAAAGCTGGTCGCAATACCGGCTGCACCGAACAGGAAATTTGGATAGGTCTTATTAACGTAGTAGCCGACCAGGATGCCTGCGATCACCGCAATAATCGCGGCCCAGTTGAACTGCACGTTGCGCTTCACACCGAATCCACGCTCTCCCCGAATCACGTAGTAATCGGCCATGATCGCCCCACCGATCGGGGGAACGATCAAGCCGAGCAGGATGAGCCAGTTGACGATGTTGCCGATAATCCCTGTTCCCGCAGCGATGACGCCGATTATCGTTCCGACGATCGCCGCGTTGCGCCAGTTGAGGCCCGGAATAGCGTTCGTGTATCCCATCGTCGCGTTGTACAGGCATGCGTCGCAAGTTGACCAGTTGCTGAGGATCGCGATTCCCACCAGAGCAGCCATTCCAAATCCCGAGCCAGCTTGCAGGAAATAGGGCACGTTGGGATCGTTGATCGCAGCGGAGATAAGCGCACCCAATACCATGAATGGTGCGTTGGAGAAAATGAACGCAACCGCTGTTACCCCTACGGCCTGGAGCACTTTTGTCGTGAGTGGCACGATGACGGGAGACATCGTGCGCTATACCAAATCCGGGAAACAGGCCGTAGGGGTAACAGCGGTAGCGTTCATTTTCTCCAACGCACCATTCATGGTATTGGGTGCGCTTATC
>JANMYN010000699.1:0-7072 GCA_031382195.1 Betaproteobacteria bacterium | reverse complement strand
CTCGCGCGTCTGGGCAAGTTGGTGCGGGTTGAGCAGGTCGCGCTCGAACTGGAGCGAGGCGAGTTGCGCTACCGTCCGTTTGCCCGTCGCCTCTACGCGCTGGCACGCGACCTGGACGAGGAGCGGCTGATCGCACTTTTGCAGAGCTGCGTCGAGGCGCAACAAGTTGTCGCTATCCACTGAATTGCGCGGCGCGACCGTGCTGATTGTCGACGACAAGCCGCAAAACCTGCGTCTGGTTTCGGATTTTCTGGCAGAGCAGGGTTTCGATCTGATGCTTACGCGCAGCGGGGCACAGGCGCTTAAAAAGGTGCGGCTGGCCACACCAGACCTGGTGCTTCTCGACGTACGCATGCCCGAAACAGACGGCTTTGAGGTGTGCCGGCGGCTCAAGGCCGACCCGCAAACCGCCGACGTCCCGGTGATCTTCATGACCGCGGTAGATGACACCGCCCATAAGGTCGAGGGATTTCGTCTCGGCGCCGTCGATTACATCACCAAGCCGATCCAGCGCGAGGAGTTGCTGGCGCGCATTCAGCATCATTTGCAGTTGAACCGCCTGCAGAAAGAACTGACCGTCAAGAGCCAGGATCTGGCACTTAAGAATGCGGAGCTGGAAGCCTATGCGCATACCATCGCCCACAGCCTCAAGACTCCCCTCGCCGCAGCCGGCCGCTTTTTGGAGATCCTCAACAAATTCAAATCCGAAAGTCTATCCGACGAGCAGCGGCATCTGGCGCAGCAAGCGCAAAGCGCGCTGGCCATGACCGGTGAGGTGGTCGATGCGCTGCTTCTGCTGTCGACCGTCGCGCAGCAGCAAGTGGAACTGAAACCCCTTGAAATGGGAAGCCTGGTCGATCAGGCTCTGAGCCAGTTGGCTGAACCGCTGACGCGTGAGCGCGCCAGCGTGCAGGTGCCGCAGGCCTGGCCACTGGCGTTAGGTTATGCGCCCTGGGTGGGAGAGGTATGGCTGAACTTAATTAGCAATGCGCTCAAGTACGGCGGCTCACCGCCGCGTCTCGAGGTTGTCGGCATCCCGGACGGAGCGCACGTGCGCTTCAGCGTACGGGACAACGGCCAGCCGCTCTCGGAGGACGAACGCAAGCGTGTTTTTACGCCATTCACGCGCCTGCATACGGAGCGGGCCGCGGGTCACGGCCTTGGCCTCGCCACGGTGCAACGCATTGTGTCAAAGCTCGGAGGCACAGTGGGCGTGAGCGTCGGATCGGCCGAGGGCAACGAGTTCTTCTTCACGTTGCCGGCAATGCCGGCACGCGCGCCGGCCTGAAATCCGGACCGCGCCCGCGTTCGATCGTAATGTGCATGCCAGCCCAAACTGTCGCAATGCAGAGTGCTGAACCGCCACCATGAAGATCCTCCACGCCGACGACCACCCCATGTTCAGGGAAGGTCTGAGATTCTTCCTGCAGCTTCTGGACACCCAGGTGACGGTGCTGGAGGCGAGCAACGCGAAGGCCACGCTGGATAAGCTGGCCCTGGAGTGGCCGGTCGATCTGCTCCTGCTCGACTTACAGATGCCGGGAATGGGCGAACTCGAGGGCTTTCTCGCCATTCGCAAGAGCTACCCCACCCTCCCGGTGGTAATCGTCTCGGGGATTAGAGACCCGCAGATGATCCGCACCCTCCTCGACGCGGGCGCGCGCGGTTATATCCCGAAGTTTGCCGGCAGCGAACAGCTGTTGGACGCGCTGCGTCGCGTGCTTGGCGGGGAAGTTTACCTCCCCGATGCGGTATTTCTTCCCGCGTCGCAATCCTCGTCGAACAATGGCGAATCGGCGCCGCTAACCTCCAGACAGTTGCAGATTCTTCCTCTGCTTGCAGAAGGTATGCCCAACAAACGTATCGCGGACGTACTGGGGCTGACCGAAGGAACCGTCAAGCAACACCTGAAGGATCTGTTCAGGCGCCTCAACGCAAGCAATCGTACTCAGGCTGTGAGGGAGGCCAGGCGCCTCGGGCTGCTGCCAACATAGGTTGCAGAACCCCGTACCACTTCCGGGGTGGGGTACCACTCGTTTTTCCAATCGGGGCCTCACGGCCCGATTTACCACGCGCGCGGCGGGTTCTTGGCGATGATGATCCGCTCGCCGTCCATCCTCAGATACCCGCCTGTGCGCAGGTCCTTGAGGATGCGGCTGATCATTTCGCGCGAACAGCCGACGCGATTCGCCATGTCCTGCTGCGTCATACGCTCGCTGATGACCATCTCACCTTCTTCCTCGGCCGCCAGTTCCAGCAGCAGCCGGGCAACACGCCCATATACGTCGAGCAGCGCGAGATTACCCACTGCCTTGGTAAGTTCTCGCACGCGGTGGATGAGACTCATCACCAGCTCGGGTCCGGCATCCGGATGCTCGGTCAGAAATTTTTTGAACTGATCGGTCGTGATCACCGAAAATTTCGAGGGTTCCAGCGTCATCACCGACGCCGAGCGCGGCCCTTGATCGAGGATCATTTCGCCGAAGTATTCGCCCGGCCCCTGGGTGCTGAGCAATACCTCCTTGCCTTCCTCGTCGGCCAGGTACACCTTGACCTTTCCGGAGAGGGTGATGAAAAGCGTATCGCTGCGATCACCCTCGTTGACGATGACCGTGTTCTTTGGATAAGCCTTGATCGTGCCGCGCTCGGAGAGGGCCTTCAGATGCTTCTCCGACAAACTCCACAGCACCGCGCTCTCGCCCGATGATAGCGTCATTCAATCTTCCCTTGGTTCGGCCGCAGCCGGTATGGCGAAAAGTCTGCTCTTAACAGGCTGTCCTGACAAGGCAGGTTACCAATGGCGCACCGAACAAATGCGGCAAGCTGCAGGGCTTACACCAGGTTGCGCCTTATGCAGGTTCCTAAACGCCGCACCGATACCGCCATGGCGCCATGGTCGCACCAAGCCATGGTCGCACCAACTTGTGCGGCCTTGCCGGTATCGGGGTAACACGATGAAAATCCCGCCCACTGGCCGGGCCTGGAACGCCGGACGCTCAAAGCGCGGAGAAGGAGGCCTGTTGAATCGGCTCGCGCATCCTTGACGACGCGCAGACCACCTGCTCGTCGACCAGCGCGCAGCGCGTAGTGCCCGTCGCGGCAAATTCCTCCGATTGCCCGCCGCCGATTTCAGTGTTCTGGGGCCTGTCGCACCCAATCATCGTAAAGCCGCATAGCGCGACCGCGATCAGTTCCTTGTTCACAGTCGTAGGCATGATCTCAGGCCTCCTTGGTGCGTTTCATATTGGGTCACTTTACGTCGGACGGACTGCGATTCGTCAGGAACTCTTGGGCGTTGCAGGCGTGTGAAATTCACGTCTTGACCGGGTGGGGCGCGTGGCGCTAGCCTCATCGGGTCTTCATTCGGGTCCAAGAACAAAGTCATGAAGTGCTCGAACTGCCTCCATGAAAACCCCTTCGGCCTGAAATTCTGCGGCGAGTGCGGCGCGCGGCTGACCGCTGTGTGCGCATCCTGCGGCGCAGCCAATTCTCCCGAACAGAAGTTCTGCGGCGAGTGCGGCACCAAGCTCAGCCCGGACACCGCAACAGCCAAGCCCCCATCTCCGGATTCCTACACCCCGAAGCATCTCGCCGAGAAAATTCTCAGCTCCAAGAGCGCGCTCGAAGGCGAGCGCAAGCAGGTCACCGTGTTGTTTGCCGATCTCAAGGGCTCGATGGAGTTACTTGCCGATCGCGATCCGGAGGAAGCCAGAAAGATTCTCGACCCTGTGCTGGAGCGCATGATGGAAGCGGTGCACCGCTACGATGGCACGGTCAACCAGGTCATGGGCGACGGCATCAGGGCTTTGTTCGGGGCACCGCTGGCGCTCGAGGATCATGCGGTGCGCGCCTGCTATGCGGCGCTGAGAATGCAGGAGCAGGTTTCCCGCTATGGCGACGACATGCAGCGACGCGAAGGCACGCCCGTCCAGATCCGCGTCGGACTGAATTCCGGCGAAGTGGTCGTGCGCTCCATCGGCAACGACTTGCACATGGATTACTCGGCAATCGGCCAAACCACGCATCTGGCATCACGCATGGAGCAGATGGCTAAGGCGGGTACCGTACTGCTGACCGACCATACTCTGCAGCTCGCCGAAGGCTATGTCGAGGTCAAGTCGCTCGGAGCGGTGTCTATCAAGGGATTGCCTGATCCGGTCACGGTATTCGAGCTCAGCGGCGCCTCACATGTTCGAACGCGTTTGCAAGCCGCTGCGATGCGCGGCCTGACTCGTTTTGTTGGACGCCAGCGCGAAATCGAGGTCCTTAACGAGGCGCTGGCCAATGCCGCGCAAGGCAAAGGTCAGGTCGTTGCAATCGTGGGCGAGCCGGGTGTGGGAAAGTCGCGGTTGTTCTGGGAATTCACTCACTCCCACCGTACCCAAGGCTGGCTTATCGTCGAAGCCAGTTCGGTGTCCTACGGCAAGGCGACACCGTACTTGCCGGTCATCGATCTGCTCAAGGGTTATTTCAAAATTGCAGACAACGACGATGCGCGCGCCATCCGTGAGAAAATCACCGGCAAGCTTCTGACCCTGGATCGCTCGCTGGAGCCGCTGCTCTTGCCGCTGCTCGCGCTGTTGGATCAGCCTGTGGCGGAAGATCAGTGGCAACGGCTTGACCCGCCACAGCGTCGGCGCCAAACCCTGGATGCTTTGAAACGCTTATGGCTTCGCGAAGCGCAAGCTCAGCCGCTGATCCTGGTGTTCGAAGACCTGCACTGGATCGATTCCGAAACCCAAGAGTTTCTAAACGGGATGATGGACAGTGTCCCGACGGCGAGACTCCTGCTGCTCTTCAATTATCGGCCCGAGTATCGGCACCCTTGGGGCAGCCGTACCTACTACTCCCAACTGCGGCTCGATCCGCTTACCGCTGAGAGCGCACAGGAACTGCTGCACGGTCTGTTGGGGCCGGATAAGAGCATCGAGCCACTCAAGCAAGTCCTGATCGAGCGCACCGAGGGCAATCCCTTCTTCCTTGAGGAAAGCGTGCGCACGCTGGTCGAAACTCACGCCCTCGCGGGAGACCGGGGCGGCTACCACCTCGTCAAATCACTGCAAGACATCCAGGTACCAGCCACCGTGCAGGCGGTGCTCGCCGCTCGCATCGACCGGTTGCGGCCGGAAGACAAGCGGCTGCTGCAGACTGCCGCGGTGATCGGCAAGGATGTGCCGTTTGCCTTGCTGGAGGCAATTGCCGATTTACCCGAAACAGACCTGAGACAGTCGATCGCGCGCTTGCAGGACGCCGAATATCTGTACGAGGTGCGTCTGTTCCCGGACCTGGAGTACACCTTCAAGCACGCGCTTACCCACGACGTGGCCCATGGGAGTCTCCTGCAGGAGCGGCGGCGGGATTTGCACGCACGAATCGTGGAAACAATCGAACGGCTCTACAGCGATCGACTGGATGAACAGATCGAGCTTCTTGCGCACCACGCGCTGCACGCGGAGTTGTGGGAAAAAGCGCTCAGCTACCTTCGGCAGGCCGCGGAAAAAGCATCAACGCGATGGGCTTTCCGGGAAGCGGCACGCTATCTCGAGCTTGCGCTAGTGGTGATAGGACGATTGGCCGACCGTGACAGCGTCGCCGAGGAGGAAATCGACATTCGATTGGATCTGCGTCTGGCGTTGATGCCAGCAGCGCAAAACGATCGGATCACTGAGATCATCCAAGATGCGGTTGCCTTGGCCGAGCGAATCGGCGATCGGCGACGGCTGGCATTGGCATACGCATACCAGGCGTACGGTGCCATTGAGCTTTGCCACCAGCCGCAGGCCCTGAAGTCTGCCCTGCGCGCCCTCGTGCTTTCAGAAGAGATCGCCGATTCAGTACTCACCCTCAACGCTCGGCACGTTCTCTCGCAGGTGCACTACACGCTGGGGGACTTCAGGCAGGCGATCGAAGTTGCGCGCCCGGCCATGGAGGCCAGCGACGACCTCGTTGTAGACGCGTTGCTGAAGCGGACATACGCGGCGATCCCCTATTACCTACTGCATTCCCGTGCGGAGGTGGGGCTGTTCCGAGAGGCCCTTGCGGATGCAGAAATCATGATGCGCCGAGCCGAGGCCGCCGGGCAACCGTTCGCCATAGCGGTCTTGGGCGTTGGCGCGGGCTATGTGCATGTGCGCCGCGGAGCCGCTGCCCAAGCCATCCCCGTATTGGAGCGAAGCATCAAGTTCTGCCAGACCTATTCCATTGATATCCAGATTCCATGGGCGGCATCATGTCTGGGTTTGGCCTACGCATTGAGTGGGCGCCACGAAGCAGGGATCGAGTACGCCCAGGAGGGAGTCCAGCGTGGCAAAGCACTGGGACTCACACGGTTTCAGCCACTGCGCCAAACGTTCCTTGCAAACGCGTACCTGATTGCCGGCCGGCACGAGGACGCTCTTGAGGCTGCACGGGATGCCATGGACCGCGCTCGTCGCTATCACGAACCCGGGCCTGAGGCGTGGGCCCTTCATTTGATCGCGGTGAGCTCAATGGAAGGAGAATTGCCGGGTCCACGTCGTACAGAAAAACTCTTTTGCGACGCACTGAGACTCGCTGACGAGTTAGACATGCGCCCGTTGGTAGCCCACTGCCACATGGGCATCGGACAAGTGCATCATCGATTGGGGCATCTATCTGAGGCTCAGGCAGAGTTCCTAGAGGCAGCCGCGTTGTACCGGCAGATGGACATGCAGTTCTATCTCGAGCAGGCCGAGGCGAACTTGCAGGCAAACCACTAAATAATTACACCGGCTAACTGCACTATTAGCACGCCCCATGGCACTAACTTTGAGTCACTCATCCCCTCGTTAGCTCCTTCCCCGCGTGCGGGGGAAAGATGGGATGGGGGCATACTTGCCGTGGATCTTGCGCGATTCGCCCCCACCCTCACCCTGCTGCGCTTCAAGTGTGCCCTTGTCCCCCGCTTGCGGGGGAGGGAATCTGGTTCATTAAGGTAGTGCCATGCCCCTCACCCTAATTGATTCCGTGGCCGCAGGCGTTCCGCATCCTCTGCAACGTAGTCTGGTTTCCAACGCTAACCACTAGGCCTGGTGGCACACCGCCCGACCGAAGG
>JANMYN010000617.1:0-1643 GCA_031382195.1 Betaproteobacteria bacterium | reverse complement strand
GGCCAAAGAGACTGCGGCTCGCAGCCGGGGGGATCGCGATCGCGAGCTTCAGGAGGCCGCCGCGCGTCGCGCACAGCACGATGCGCAAGCCCTGGAACAAGCGCGACAGCGCGAGGAGGAAGAAACACGCGCGATAGACGCAGCGAAGTCACGCATCGATACGCAGAGGCGGCAAATCGGCCAGGCGAAGACGCTGAGGGTCGCGGAATCGCGGGCGGCGCGCGCAGCCGCAGCCGCTGCAAAACTGGCCGAGGGGGAACGCTCCGTAGCGCAGAAACGTGCGGCGGCGGAACAACGGGTCACCGCGAAAACGCAACTGCGGCGGCAAGCAGAAGAGCGCCGGGCGACGGCAGCGCGACAAACAATCGAGGCGGAGCAGGCTTTGGCCGCATCGATCGAGCAGCGCAAGCGGCTCGAGCGCGATACTTCGGAAATCCGAGAACAACGCGCCGCCGATTCTGTGCAATCGCGACAGATGCGCAATTCGCGTTACGTTCAGGCTTTTGCGGGGCTCCTGCAGCCGGCGCGTAGCGTACCGGCGCTGCTGTTGGTTGTCGCCTTTGCCGTTGGAATGGGCGTCAGCGCGGTCGTGAGCAACTCGCTGTTATCGGAGAAACAGGCAGTGCAGTCCTCGGCGCGCGGCCCGGAGACTGGCGTACAACGACACCCGCGCGTCCGCACGCTGACAATGGACAATGATCTTGCGGGATTCTCGGCACGCGTCGTATCGAATCCGCAGGCGCGTTGACGGCGGAGAATCTGCGCGGGCGATCAGGATCCTGGGCCGATCTGATTCACACGCCTGCCTGCTGTTCTATTTCTTCACCCGCTGGCGCACCGACGTGGGCCGAAAGTCCTGCGTGAGATGGTAGACCAGCGCAGGCACCATCTCATCGCGCGGATCTGAATTGCTCGCCTGGCCGCTCACGCCCTGCTCGGCCGACACGCTCAGCCGGCCGGTCTGTCTCCTCGCCCAAGCCGAGCTGCTCCATACGCTGGCGCCTGTGCGCGTCTCCATCAGGTTGCTGGAAATGTCGCCCCGGACCTCGGTGCGCATGCCGCCCTCGAGCTTGCTCAAATCGGTGATCTTGATATCGGTCTTGGGATCGGAATAGACGATGTCGCCGATGAAAATCGCGGCCACGCCGTACTTCTCGCCGATCTTTTTCAGCGTATCCACGTCGAACTGCCTGCCGCCCACCGCCGCAAGAAGCATCTCCCGGCTTCCCAACGCCACGAAGGGCGTCCCCGGCTGCGCCGCCTGAATGTGCTCCTGAAACTGCCGCGTGGCATGGGCCTTGATGGCCGCGTCGGAATTGGAAGCGAACTCGACGATGCCGAGCGTCCCATAGCTCCGCAGATCCATACGCGGCGGCACCGGCACAAGGACCGTGCTGGAACATCCCCACACTGTTGCGAGCGCCAGCAACAGCCCGATCCCGAAATATTTGTGCATTGGACACCCCTTGGTTTATGGCCTTCGCCGCAAAGCCTACACGAAGGCTCTCGCGACGATGTGTGAGAATGGCCGTCGACGCGATCCGTTTAGAAGCTGCCAAAAACAATTATGGCCATAGACGATTTTTCCACGGTCTTACGCGGAAAAATAAATATGTCCCTTTTTTCAGCTCAGGATTCGGCGT
>JANMYN010000615.1:0-9524 GCA_031382195.1 Betaproteobacteria bacterium | reverse complement strand
TCCAGTCGATGGTCGGTGACGGAACTGCGGCATAGAACGGAACAGCGCAATCTTTGGCGGCAAGCGCTTTAAGGTAGGTGCCGATCTTGTTGCAGACGTCACCGCTTGCCGTGACGCGATCGGCGCCAACGATCACCAGATCCACCTGCCCATGTTGCATCAGGTGGCCGCCGGCATTGTCGGCGATCAGTGTATTCGGCACGCCGTGCTGGGACAGCTCCCACGCGGTGAGCAACCCCTGGTTGCGCGGCCGGGTTTCGTCGACCCAGACATGCACCGCAATGCCGGCATCGTGGGCGAGGTAAATCGGCGCCAGCGCGGTACCGACGTCCACAGTCGCGAGCCAGCCGGCATTGCAATGCGTCAGCACATTCACGCTTCCCTTCTTGTCCGCGATGTCGCGAAGCAACGTCAAGCCATGGCGGCCGATCGAAAGATTGAAAGCGATATCCTCGTCCGCGATCTTCTCCGCCTCCATCCAGGCCGCTTCGGCGCGGGCTGGTGGTGCGATCCTTTGCATCCGTCGGGTCATGCGCTCAATCGCCCAGCGCAGGTTTACCGCGGTTGGGCGCGCTTCGCCGAGCGACTTCGCGGCAAGCTTCAAATTGGCATCGGACGCGTCCGCAGACATCGCCAGCGCAATGCCGTAAGCCGCGCTCGCTCCGATCAGCGGCGCGCCCCGCACCTGCATCGATCGGATCGCATGGGCGATTTCATCGCAACCGGAAAGACGCAGCGTATGGAATTCAAAGGGCAGCCGTGTCTGGTCGATAATGGCGACACGGTCTGCGTCGCGCCAGACGCTGCGGTACGAAACTCCGCCGACTTTCATCTGCTCTGCCTGAGGAAGCGCCAAACCCCGTCGGCATCGCGCGTTCGCCCGAGCTTTCCCTGCAGCCAGTAGTAATTCAGGTGAGCGATCGATTCGCCCATGGCGAAAAAAGTCTGATGCGTGTCCAGCGTGCGCCGGAACAGGACCGGGAGCAGATCCGCCGCGGAATGGGGTTGTGAACAGGTGTCGAGTACCTCCACCAGGCGGTCGCGATGATGGTCATGCAGCATTTGCACGCGGTGGTGCGCACCGCGGAATGGAAGGCCGTGCGACGGCAGCACCAGCGTATCGGCGGGAAGCTCGGTAAAGCGATCGATCGATCGCAGGAACAGCCCGAGCGGATCGCTCTCCGGCTTGGTGGGCCAGACGCTGATGTTGGTGCTTATTTTCGGCAACAGCATGTCGCCCGATATCAACACGCCCAGCGACTTGCAGTAGAGCGCCGCGTGCTCGGGAGCATGGCCGTAACCGACGATTACGCGCCATTGGTTTCCGCCTATTTCGATTTCGTCGCCGTCCAGCATGCGCACAAAGCGGCTCGGCGGTTCTCCCACGATCTTGCGGTACGTATTGCCGCGCCCGGAGATGTCCGACGCGCGTTGCGCATCCAGTCCGTGTTCCGAAAACAGCGCCTCCGTCGCCTCCGCCCCGAACCCCGCCAGCGTCTGGTATTGCGCGTGGGCAGTGAGGTATTCCGTCTCGGTCATCCACAGAGGTGCACCGAAGCGCTGTGTCAGCCAAGCAGCGTTGCCAAAATGATCGGGATGGAAATGGGTTACCAGTACACGCGTCAGCCCCGAACGGCCGACGACTTCGGTGAAGATCTTCTCCCAATGGGCGCGCGTGTCGTCCAGGCCGATGCCGCAGTCCACCGCCGTCCACCCCGCCCCGTCGCGCAACAGCCAGAGATTGATGTGATTCAACGCGAACGGCAGCGGCATGCGCAGCCAGTAAAGTCCCGGGGCGACCTCGCAAACGCTGCCGGCGGCGGGCGGTTCCGCGAAAGGGAAGCTCATCGGGCCGGCAACGTCTACGGCCACCGGGAGAACGGAAGTCTGCATGAACGGGTACCAGTAAAAGGAGGGGCCGCGCTATAGTTGGATTCTACTTGACGCATACGTAAACTGCCGCACGCATGACCGACGCTACTTACACCATTACTGAGCTCGCGCGCGAATTCGGCCTGACCACTCGCGCGATCCGATTCTACGAAGATCACGGCCTGATCGCCCCCGTGCGTGTGGGCCGCAGCCGGGTCTATGGCAATCGCGACAAGGTGCGCCTGAAACTGACGCTGCGGGGAAAACGGCTGGGATTGTCGCTGTCGGAAATCCGTGAACTGATTGACATGTACGACGCGGCCAAGGATGAGCGGGCACAGGTCGAGCGCCTTCATGACGTGCTGCAAAAACGTCGCGGCGTTCTCGAGCAGCAACGCGAAGATATCGAAGTCATGCTGGGCGAAATTGCTGCGTTCGAAAGGCAATGCAACGACTTCCTGGAAGGCACCGCAAAGGCCCCGCCGCGGGTGCCCAAATCCGCTGGCAAGCGCTAACGTAAACGATTGAATTGGAATATTTTCTTTGCCAGATAAGCAAGACGAAGCGGAGGATGTTCCTTGCGTGCATGGACTAACCCGATTTGTTTAGTTAAGCGATTGATAGAAAAACATTAAGACGGATTTTACGCAATTCTAGATTGACGTTAACGTAAACGTCAACTAAAGTCAGAGACCAATGGCGGTCGCATGCCCGGCTTCGAGTCCGAAAATCCTGCATACGCGGAACGTATTCAATCGAGCTTCAACCATTAGCGAGTCATGGCGCGGCTTGGTGCGAAACTGACCCGGCCGGCGTCGTGTGAATGCGAAATCCAGCTTGCGTTCGAACCCGAGTTAACCCGGCTGCACGGCTATTTTCACGGCGGCATCATCGGTACCATCGCAGACTCGGCCGGCCAAACGCGGGCATCCCGCGAATGCAGGCCCTGATGACCATGCACGGGAGCCCAGATCCATGAACAGTCCGGAGAAAGCAGTGATGGCGTCCTTTCCCAGCCTTGATTTCGATCTCGGCCAGGACATCGAAATGCTGCGCGACACGGTGCAGAATTTCGCAGCCCACGAGATCGCGCCGCGGGCTGCGCAAACCGACCAACGCAACGAATTCCCGATGGATTTGTGGCGCAAGCTGGGTGACCTGGGCTTGCTCGGTATCACTGTGGGCGAAGAATGTGGCGGCTCCGGCATGGGCTATCTCGCGCATGTGGTGGCGATGGAAGAGATCTCGCGCGGCTCGGCCGCGGTCGGGCTGTCCTACGGCGCGCATTCAAATTTGTGCGTAAACCAGATCAACCGCAACGGCACCGACGCGCAGAAGCGCCGCTATCTTCCGCAGTTAATTTCCGGCGACCACGTTGGCGCCCTGGCAATGAGCGAGCCCAACTCGGGTTCGGACGTGGTCAGCATGAAGCTGCGCGCGGAGAAACACGGCGATCGATACCTGCTCAATGGTAACAAGATGTGGATCACGAACGGACCTGACGCCGACGTGCTGGTGGTTTACGCAAAGACAGATGTGACCGCGGGGCCGAAGGGCATCACGGCCTTCCTGATCGAGAAATCCTTCAAGGGTTTCTCGACTGCACAAAAACTCGACAAGCTCGGCATGCGCGGGTCGAATACCTGCGAACTCGTGTTTCGTGACTGTGAAGTGCCGGCGGAAAACGTGCTTGGCGAAGTGAACCGCGGCGTGCAGGTGCTGATGAGCGGCCTGGACTATGAGCGTGCCGTGCTGGCTGGCGGGCCGCTCGGCATCATGCAGGCGTGCATGGATGTCGTCATGCCCTACCTGCACCAGCGCGAACAGTTTGGCCAGCCGATAGGCGAGTTCCAGCTCATGCAGGGCAAGGTTGCCGACATGTATACGACGATGAATGCCTGCAAAGCCTATGTTTATGCCGTGGCCAAGGCCTGCGATCGCGGCCGCACCACGCGCAAGGATGCCGCGGGTGCCATATTGTACGCAGCGGAAAAAGCGACCTGGATGGCGGGCGAAGCGATCCAGGCGCTCGGTGGCAATGGCTACATCAACGATTACGCTACCGGGCGGCTCTGGCGCGATGCGAAGCTCTATGAAATTGGCGCCGGCACGTCGGAGATCAGGCGCATGCTGATCGGCCGCGAGCTTTTCAATGAAACCAAATGACGACCGTCACGGCACAGACGCAGCAGGATCTTGCATTCCTGATCGCGCAGGGAATGCTGGACGGCTTCAACCGCCACTACCGCTTGTTCCGCGAAACCAGCCGCTACGCGAAGTCCCTGTTCGAGGCGGGACAGTGGGCGGAGATCCAGCGCATCTCGCGCGAGCGCATCCAGTTTTACGGCCGCCGCGTGACCGAGACGGTCGAGTACCTGCGACGCCGGCTCAACACCGATCAACTTCCCGACACGATCTGGCAGCAGGTCAAACTGCATTACATCGCTCTGCTTGCCAATCACAAACAACCGGAGTTGGCCGAAACCTTTTTCAACTCGGTAAGCTGTCGCATCCTGCATCGCAGCTATTACCACAATGATTTCCTTTTCGTGCGCCCGACCATCTCCACCGAACACATGGACTCCGACCCGCCGACCTACCGCAGCTATTACCCGGCAAAGGCCGGACTGCGGGCCACCATCGCACAGGTCCTGCGGGGCTTCGGGCTGCGTAATTCATTTCGGGACCTGCATCGCGATACGCGCGGGCTGCTGCGCGCGGTGCGCGCGCATTTGCCGCGGCCGTTCCTGCCGGACGCCAATCACCAGATCCAGGTGCTGACTTCGCTGTTCTTCCGTAACAAGGGCGCGTACGCGATCGGCAAGATCATCAACGGCAACCACGAGTACCCGTTCGCGATCGCGATCCTGCGCAACGACGACGGCAGCATTTACCTCGATACCGTTCTGCTCGATACCGAGCAGCTTTCCATCCTGTTCGGCTTCAGCCGCGCGTACTTCATGGTGGACATGGAGGTACCGTCCGGTTACGTGGAGTTCCTCAAGAGCCTGTTGCCGAACAAGCCCGCCGCCGAAATCTACACCACGCTCGGCCTGCAAAAACACGGCAAGACGCTTTTCTATCGCGACTTCCTGCATCACCTCAGGCACTCGAGCGACGACTTCGTGATCGCGCCCGGCATTCGCGGGCTGGTGATGCTGGTGTTCACGCTGCCTTCCTACCCGTACGTATTCAAGGTGATCAAGGACGTCATTTCCCCGCCCAAGGACACCGACCGTAAACAGGTGATGGAAAAGTACCTGCTGGTGAAGTACCACGACCGCGTGGGGCGCATGGCGGATACGCTTGAGTACAAGGACGTGGCGTTTCCGAAGGATCGATTTGCACCCGAGCTGTTGGAGGAGTTACGCGCGCTCGCGCCGTCCGTGATCGAAGAGGAAGGCGATACGCTGATCGTCAAGCACGTGTATATCGAGCGGCGCATGGTGCCGCTCAACATGCATCTGGACGGTGCCAACGACGATCAGGTGGCGCACGCCATCCGCGAGTACGGTAACGCCATCAAGCAGATGGCGGCGGCGAACATTTTCCCCGGCGACCTGCTGTTCAAGAACTTCGGGGTGACCCGCTTCGGCCGGGTCGTGTTTTACGACTACGACGAGATCGCCTATATGACGGACTGCACGTTCCGCCGCATGCCGGCGCCGCGCACCCCGGAAGACGAGATGTCGGCCGAACCCTGGTACCCGGTCGGCGCACACGACGTTTTCCCCGAGGAGTTCCCTGCATTCCTGCTGGGCGACCCTCGCGTGCGCAAGGTATTCCTCGAACACCACGCCGACCTGCTCGACGCCGATCACTGGAACGCGACCAAACAGCGCATCGCCGCCGGGCATATCGAAGACGTGTTTCCGTATCCGGAGACCTTGCGCTTCCGCAACCGTTTCGCTCGCCGCACTGCGTGAAGAACCGAAACACTGTGAACTCAGTGGCAAATTGATTTTGTTGCAGTATTGGAGGTAGTTATGGCAAACGATCCGATCGTCATTGTTTCCGCTGCGCGCACGCCGATGGGGGCGCTGCAGGGCGAACTGAAGGACTTCGCAGCGCCCCAACTGGGTGCAGCAGCCATCCGTGCCGCGCTGGAGCGCGCCGGCATGAAACCGGAGCAGGTGCAGGAAGTCATCATGGGCTGCGTGCTTCCGGCCGGTCAGGGGCAGGCGCCGGCGCGCCAGGCCTCGCTCGGGGCCGGACTGCCGCTGTCCGCGGGTTGCACGACAGTCAACAAGATGTGCGGATCGGGTATGAAGGCGGCGATGTTCGCCAACGATCTGCTGGCCGCGGGCACCAACGACATCATGGTGGCCGGCGGCATGGAGAGCATGAGCAATGCGCCTTACCTGCTGCCGAAGGCGCGCACCGGCTACCGCATGGGCCACCAGCAGGTGATCGACCATATGTTTCTCGACGGACTTGAGGACGCCTACGACAAGGGCCGGCTGATGGGCAGCTTCGCCGAGGAATGCGCGACGAAGTTCGCTTTCACGCGCGAAGAGCAGGACCGTTTCGCAATCACCTCGCTGGAGCGCGCGCAGAAAGCCAACAAGGACGGTTCGTTCGCCTGGGAGACCGTGCCGATCGCCATCAAGGCCGGCAAGGACGAGCGTTTCATCGAGCACGACGAACAGCCGTTCAAGGCCAACTTCGACAAGATCCCGCTGCTCAAACCCGCGTTTCGCAAGGACGGCACCGTGACTGCGGCCAATTCCAGTTCGATCTCGGACGGCGCCGCAGCGATGGTCATGATGCGGCGCTCGACTTCCGATAAATTGGGCCTGAAGCCGCTGGCGACCGTCATCGGTCATTCGACGCACGCACAGGCACCGGGTTTGTTCACGACCGCGCCGGTGGGCGCGATCCAGACGCTGTTCGACAAGACCGGCTGGACGGCCGCGAAAGTGGATCTCTACGAGATTAACGAAGCCTTCGCGGTGGTGGCCATGGCCGCCATGCGGGAACACAAGCTGCCGCACGAGAAAGTGAACATCCACGGCGGTGCCTGCGCCCTCGGACATCCGATCGGCGCATCCGGTGCGCGCATCCTGGTGACGCTGATCGGCGCGCTCAGGAAGAATGGGTTGAAACGCGGCGTCGCAAGCCTTTGCATCGGCGGTGGCGAAGCCACCGCCATGGCTCTCGAACTGATCTAAACCCAACGCAGAGACGCGGAGAACGCAGAGGTCGCGGAGAAATTCTTATGCGGAATGATCCCATTAACTCGGGATCATGAATGCCCATTCAATTAATGTCGGGTTGTTACATTCAAACGTCTTTTTTCATTTTTCTCTGCGTCCTTTGCGTTCTCTGCGTCTGAATGGGTACTCCGAGAACTTCGTCCTAGGGTATCTGCGTTGGGTGTAGATCCGAAATTGAGGAGAAGTAAGAATGGCGAATAAGAAAATCGGCTTTATCGGCGTCGGACTGATGGGCCACGGGATGGCGAAGAACCTGGTCGAGAAAGGTTTTCCGACGACCGTGCTCGGCCACAAGAATCGCGCGCCGGTCGAGGACCTTGTCAAGCGCGGAGCGAGGGAAGCGAAGAACGTTTCCGAACTGGTCAAGGCCAGCGAGATCGTCCTCCTGTGCGTGACCGGCTCGACGCAGGTGGAGGACCTGATTTATCGAAAGGGGGGCATTCTCGAAGGCGCCGTCTCGGGTCAGATCGTGGTGGATACCTCGACCAGCCTGCCGGGTTCTTCCCTGAAGATTGCCGCGGATCTCAAAGCCAAAAGCGTGCGTTTTGTGGACGCGCCGCTGACGCGTACGCCGGTGGAAGCGGAGCAGGGCCGGCTGAACACCATGGTCGGAGCGGACGGCGCGACCTTCCGCGAAATCGAACCGGCGCTGAAGGCATTCTGCGAAAACATCTTCCATGTCGGCGAAGTCGGTGCCGGCCACAAGATCAAGCTGATCAACAATTGCGCCGCGATTGGCCAGATGGTGCTGATTGCCGAAGCGCTTACGGCGTGTGCCAAGCTCGGCGTGGACCCAAAGAAGTATTTCGCACTGGTTTCCACCGGCGCGGCAAATTCCGGAATCTTCCAGATGCTGGCGGGAAAAGCCGTGGACGGCGATTTCGGCGGACTGCAGTTCGGTCTTGCCAACGCGCTCAAGGACGTGCGCTACTACAACCAGATGGCGATGGAATTCGGTGTCGCCGGCGCGATGGCCGCAGCCACGCTGCAGACGCTGACCCAGGCCGTGAATCTGGGTTTCGGCGGACCGGAGCATCTGGTTGCATCGCTGGTGCCGGCAGTTGCGAAACTGAACAACACGACTTTTCCTCCCAAATAAAACAAGTGGAGCGACGATGGCCAATCCGATCCAGTTCTACTTCGACTTTGCTTCGCCCTACGGGTACATGGCGGCGACGAAGATTTCCGCAATTGCGGCGAGACACGATCGCATTGTCGAATGGAAACCGATCCTGCTCGGCGTGGTGTTCAAGGTGACCGGCGGTGTGCCGCTGCCCAGCGCGCCGCTGAAGGGTGACTACAGCCGCCGCGACATGGAGCGCTCGGCGCGGTTGTTCAAAATCCCGTACAAACTGCCCAGCAAGTTTCCCATCGCGGGTCAGTCGCCGGCCAGGGTCATCTATTCGCTCGAATCGCAGGGCGCAGCCCGGCAGGAAGAGGTCACGCTTGCACTGTATCGCGCCTACATGGTCGAAGATCGCGACATCTCCGGTCCGGAGACGACGGCCGATGTCGCCGCGTCCGTCGGCCTCGATCGGCAAAAGGTTCTCGACGTCATCGCCGATCCGGTGATGAAGGAAAAACTCAAGGTCGAAACCGAGGCCGCCATTGCCCGCGGCGTGTTCGGCTCGCCTTACATCATCGTCGACGGTGAACCGTTCTGGGGCTTCGACCGCCTCGAACACGTCGACCGCTGGCTGCGGGATGGGGGCTGGTGAGGCGATGACCGCGATCCAGACCAAACTCAACCCGCGCTCTCCGGAATTCAAAGCCGGACGGGAGGCGATGTCGGCTCTGGTGTCCGATCTGCGCGACAAGATCGGCCTTATCGGCAAGGGCGGCGGCGAAGCCGCCCGCGAAAAACACGTCGGCCGCGGCAAACTGCTGCCGCGCGAACGGGTTCGCCGGCTGCTGGACGTCGGTTCGCCTTTCCTCGAGTTATCGCAACTGGCGGCCTGGAACATGTACGACAACCAGGTGCCGGCCGCGGGAATCGTGACCGGAGTGGGACGGGTGTCTGGGCGCGAGTGCGTGGTGGTGGCGAATGATGCGACGGTGAAGGGAGGGACGTATTTTCCGATGACCGTGAAGAAGCATCTGCGCGCGCAGGAAATTGCGCAGCAGAACCATCTGCCCTGCATTTATCTGGTCGATTCGGGCGGCGCGAATCTGCCGACCTGGGACGAAGTCTTTCCCGATCGCGACCATTTCGGCCGCATCTTCTATAACCAGGCCAACATGTCCGCACTCGGCATTCCGCAGATCGCCTGCGTGATGGGGTCCTGCACTGCAGGCGGCGCCTATGTGCCGGCCATGGCCGACGAGTCGATCATCGTCAGGAACCAGGGCACGATCTTTCTCGCCGGTCCGCCGCTGGTGAAAGCGGCCACCGGTGAAATCGTCAGCGCGGAAGAGCTGGGCGGCGCGGAGGTGCAT
>JANMYN010000609.1:0-5510 GCA_031382195.1 Betaproteobacteria bacterium | reverse complement strand
TGCCGGCACGGGTGGGAGGGCAACGGCGAATCCGTCGCCATTTGTTTTTCCAAACGATCGGCTGCGGATTTCGGATACAGCGCCCCTGTCGTTCTGAGGTCTGATCGTCAGGCGAGCGGAAAGACCGTCGCGGTCATTGGTTCCGGCGTCGCGGGCCTCGCAGCGGCACGCGATCTGGCGTTACTCGGTCATCAAGTCACGGTTTTCGAAAAACACGTTACCCCGGGCGGAATGCTGAACCAGGGCATTCCCGCATTTCGGTTGCCGCGGGCGGTCATCGAGCGGGAGATCCGCCAAGTTGCAGCAGCAGGCGTGGAAATTCGCTGCGGCGTGGAGATCGGCGGCGCCCTGCCGGTATCGCAACTTGCCGCGGAATTCGATGCAGTGGTGATGGCGGCGGGGACCCTGCGCCCAAATCTGCTCGATCTGCCGGGGAAGAATCTGAGAGGCATCGAGCACGGCCTGTCGTTTCTGCTGCAGGTCAATGAATTCGGGCGGCGTCAAATCGGCCGGCGGGTGATCGTGATCGGCGGCGGCTATACCGCGATGGATTGCGCCCGGACGGCGCTGCGGCTCGGTGCGCAGGTTGGTGTCGTTTATCGACGTTCGCGCCAGGACATGGTGGTGCTGCCGGGCGAATTGGAAGCGCTGCTCGCAGAAGGCGGCCACCTCGAGACGAACTATTCTCCGGTGGAATTCCTCGGCGACAGCGCCGGTGTGATCGGCGTTCGATTCATGCGCACCCGGCAGGGCGAGCCGGGCCGCGATGGAAGGCGCATGCCGGTGGACGTTCCCGGCTCGGAACTCGATATCGGCGCGGAGTCCGTCATCCTGGCCACGGGACAATTCCCGGACACCCATTGGATCGGCTCAGAACTGAAGCGGAAGCTGGTGGCGAAAGACGGTTGGCTGTCCAGTGGCGATGGTCAGAACACGTCCCAGCCCAACCTGTTCGCGGCCGGCGATTTTGCGTTGGGGGCGACAACGCTGATTCAGGCGATTGGTCACGCCAGGCAGTGCGCGCGCGAGGTGGACGCCTGGCTGAGCGGGGCCGAGCAGCGGCCGAAGCCTGCGATTGCCGGCCGTATTTTCCAATCGAAGGTTCCCGGCGGGCGCGACACTGGCCGCACGCCGCAGATGAACGTGATTCCGATTCACGCCATGCCGATGCTGTCGCCCGCCAAGAGAAAGCTCTCTGCAGAAGTAGAAACCGGGTATGCGGCCGATATCGCGTCCGCGGAGGCTTCGCGTTGTTATCTGTGTCATTACAAGTTCGAGATAATCGACGAGAAATGCGTCCTCTGCGACGAATGCCTCAACGTGAAGCCAGTCGAGGGCTGCATTGTCGAGATTGCGGCGCTTGCCCGCGACGACGAGGGGCGCATTACCGGTTACACCCGTGTTGAGCAGGGCAAGACCGATTCCCTGTACTACAACCGTCTTTGGATCGACCAGAGCCAGTGCATTCGCTGCGGTCGTTGCGAATCGGTTTGCCCCGTCAACGCCATTACCATCCAAAAAATCTCCATGGGCGCTTGACCGGTGCAAAATCGCGCGCAAAAGCCCGCCTGACCCGGTTTGAGTGGCTTCCAAAATCGCGATTCTTGTGGCTATACTCCGCGAAGTGTCGTTTGCAGCCCGATCCGCAGTTCCGGGCCAGCAGCCGGTTATCGCCGAAGGGTGCTGCATTGCACCGCATCGGCATCCTTAGGAGAGCGGAGTTGGCCCTGGTACTTGCAGTCGATATGGCCGGAGTTCCCAGCCGGTGGTTAATGGTCGAAGAAGCCATTTCCTACTATGCGCGTCGCATGGTGGCGTGGTCGATCGGCGAGCCGGTCGCAACCTATCGCGGCGGCATCTGCCGTCTGACCGGGATGCGTTCGGAGCTTTCCACGCACAGCATCATCGCCATCAAGGGCGCGGTGGATTTCGTCAAGGACCACCATACCGAGCCGCATCTTTCGAATACGTCGCTGTTTTTCCGCGACCGGCACATGTGCGCCTATTGTGGCGGCCAGTACAAGGAAAGGGATCTTTCCCGGGATCACGTCATCCCGGTGTATCTCAACGGGCGCGATCGCTGGATGAATGTAGTGACGGCATGCTGCTCCTGCAACATCCGCAAGGGCGGGCGGACCCCGGAAGAAGCGCACATGCCGCTGCTGTACACGCCTTATGTACCGAATCGCTATGAACACCTGATCCTGCAGAACAGGCGCATTCTTCAGGACCAGATGGAATACCTGATGGCAAAAGTGCCGAAGTACAGCCGGTTGTACGGTTAACCTGTCTGGTATGCCGATGCGAGCCGGCTGATCGCCGGCTTTTTCATTTAGTCGTCAAGCCGGTGGTGCATTCGGCGTGGGGTACTACCGTGGCATTGAACAAATGCGGACTCACTGCACTCCAAGTCTGCAAGAGGAACCCGACATGACAAGAACATTAATCGCCCTGGCCTTTGCCATCCTGGTGCTGGCAGGCTGTCAATCCAATCCAGTGACGGGCCGCCAGCAGCTCATGCTGGTGTCTGAAGCCATGGCAATCAGCGAATCCAAGCAGGCTTATACCGCCATGCTGCAGCCGCTGGTGAAGGAGGGCAAGATCGACACCGATCCCTTGGCGGTCGCGCGCGTGCACGAGATCACCAGCCGCCTGATTGCGCAGGCGATCAAATACCGGCCCGAAACGCAGGAATGGGAATGGAGCGTCAAGGTCATCGACGATCCGAAAACAGTGAACGCATGGTGCATGGCTGGGGGCAAGATGGCGATTTATACCGGGCTAATCCAGCAGATCAAGCCGACCGACGATGAATTGGCGCAGGTGATGGGCCACGAAATTTCTCACGCACTCGCCAAACACTCCGCAGAGAAAATGTCGCGCGCGCTGGCAATGCAGATGGGGCTGGGGGCATTGGCCGTTACCCAGCGCAACAGCCAATACGGCGACCTTGCGCTGACCGGCGTGCAGGCCGCAGCAGTGGTCGCACTGGAACTCCCAAACAGCCGCACGGCGGAATCCGAAGCAGACCGCATTGGTATCGAACTGGCGGCCAAGGCGGGTTACGATCCGCGTGCGGCGGTGACACTGTGGGAGAAAATGGCCAAGCTGGGTGGCGGCGACGGCAAGTCGCGAACCGATTTTCTGTCCACCCATCCGGCCCCGGTGAAACGCATGGAAACGCTGGCCGCACTGGTGCCGCAGATGCTGCCTTATTACGAAGACAAGTCGCCGCGCCCGACTTATCCGCTGCGCTCCTCCAGCGCGCACGAGATTATTGTTCCCGCGCTTGCTTCGCATACCGGTGATGTGAAGTAGTCGACACACTCGGCACTGCAGTTCGGATGTAAGCCGCCAGGCCGTAATGCGATGCGCTGAATTTCATGCAGACCGGTCTGCCGAATATTCGACGCGATCGTGCAAATCCGCGCGGCCAAACGCGGATTCTTGCTGACGTTATGTGTCCCGATTGTCCGGCTGGCCTGCCGGTGTTGCCCGAAACGGCCCCGCGCCGGATTCGGAACCCCACGATTAATCGATGTTTTTTACGATACCGGCCGGACAGGCCTGTGGCGGCATGTGGCGCTGGCATGACGGTTGCACCGGATAAGCTGCGCCTGGGCGGCTTGAACGCAAGGGAGGCCTTGAGGAGAAATCCGCACGGCTCGGCCTACCCCGGGCGCACCCATTGAAGTTTATTTGGTCCCATTCGCGGATGGGCGGTGATCTGTAATCAGTGGGTGCCATCGGTACGCACCGATCAGCGCAATGCAGATCGGGGCGCGGGCGCGTCGCCGAAGCTGGGAAAACAGACATCGCTGCCATCGGCGGGAATTTTCTTGCCGGCAAGTTTCTGCAGTGGCACCCAGAAGATTGAAGTCACCAGCCTGGCGGCGGTCCCGAGAATATCGCCAGGCGATACGCCGATCTTGAAATTGTTGAAGGGTCCGCTGACCTGAATCGGCGTCGCCAGACTCAGGAACTGCGCAGTTTTGGCTTGCGGACGCATGCGCAGATCGAAATTTTCTTCCAAAAAATTTGCCTTGCCCTTACCGGTCACACGCATCCTGCTGGTGTCGAGCAGGATAGTCCGGTCGACCAGCTTGCCGTCTTTCAAATCGAAGCGGCCGATCGCGCAATTGACTTTCGATGCCTTGCCAGGATCCACGGCCGGGACCAGGGCGACCAGGACGTTCACGGCCCAGAGGTCGAAAATTCCCGACTGCATGCTTTGCGGCCACACTGCGAATTCAATGCGGCCGGAGCCATGTCGCAATATTTCCGATAGGTAGCGCGCGCGCGATTCGACGTCCATCCTGAGACTGAATGCACCACGCAGGTCACTCTCGGGTTTGATCCGGCGTGCGAGCACGCCGTAATCGAACTTTTGCACCGCGATATGCAGATCCACTTTCACATCCTGCTCCGTGGGTTCATAACCCAGTTGCAGTTTTGCCGATCCACCCGGCGTTTCGACCTCGATCGGTCCAATATCGGCGCGACCGTTCTCCAGCCTGGCTTCGAGCTTTCCGCTACCGAGCTGATCCTTGCCTGACAGTACCTGGCCTACTTCGACTCTCAGGGAGGCATCCTGCCGGCGCAGCATTTCGGGACTCAACAGTTTCTGTGCCTGGTCGCTGGCCGCAGCGGCCTTGCTGCGCAATTCGTCGGCGCTAAGCGTGGTTGGTTTATCGTCCGGCTTTTTCTCTACCGGTGACCAGTCGCCGAGCTTGAAATCGTCGAGCTGGATGACCGGTGCGCTCAGTGTCACGCCCAGGCGCGGGCGGCCGCTCTCGGTATCGAGCCGGCCCTGGCCCGCGAGCACGCTTTCACCAACCTGCAGCCGCAGATCGTTTACTTCGTAGCCGCGCGGGGACATGCGGAATCTGCCGATCGCGGACCACGGTCCCCAGGGCGGCAGTGACGCCCGCGCGAGTTTGTTGAGCTTGTCGAAGCGTACACCGCTCGCGTCGAGGGAAAGTTCCAGTTCGCTGCCGATCGGCCGCGCAATGGTGCCGGAAAGCGATACGCGGGAATCGGCTGCTTCGACATCCATTTTGAAGAACAGCGGCAGCCTGGGATCCGCGAGCTTATCGGCGCGAGCAGTTTCCAGCGCGATCGCAACCGGCACGTCCTCGATCGCGCCTTTCAGCGTCAATCTCAACGGCTTGCCTGGATCGGCACGCAGCTCACCCTTGTCGAGCGTGATGCGTGCTTCGCCGTGCGTATTGAGATCGCGCAGGACAATGCGGCCGCCCCCGATCGAGCCCAGCAGCTCGGAGCGCGACAGCATGTCACCAAGCCGGCTCGAGCGGGCGACGAGATTGAAGCCGAAGTCGCTGAACGTCGCCTCGAGGTTTCCGACTACGCCGAGCTTGCGCAGCAGGTTGCCGACATCGATATTGGGCGCGTAGAGCCACAAACCGGCCATGGGCTCCGCGCTGCGCAAATCGAGTACTACCGCCCCATTGAAACTGGTGTCCGCCACGTTTGCCGCGAAAGGGGAGGGA
>JANMYN010000598.1:0-4259 GCA_031382195.1 Betaproteobacteria bacterium | reverse complement strand
TCTCCGTCCAGCGCCTGAACGCGTTCGCGCATGCCGATCAGGCCGAAGCGCATCGCCTCGCGTTCGAACTGCTGGGAAAATCCTTTGCCGTTGTCGCGCACAGATACCTTCACTACATCTCCGTAATGCGCGTCATTGCATCTGGCCACGCCAATGTCCGAACGCTTCGCGACAGCATGGCGAGCGATATTGGTGAGACATTCCTGGACGATCCGATACACAGTGATATTGATGGTCTCGCCCATCCCGTCTAGCGTACCTTCGAGACGCAGCTCACACGCGATGTCCGGGTGCCTCTCGCGCCATGCCGAGACCGTATCCCTCAGCGTTTCGCTCAATCCCAGATGATCGAGCGCGGTCGGCCGAAGCTGGCGAATAATACCGTGCACGACATCGTAAATGTGCGAAGCAACGGACACGATGGTTAGCGCATTTGCGTGAGTATCCGGCGCGGCCTCCTGTGTACGATTGGCGATCGCCGTGCCGATGGTCTTGATGGCGGTCACGCATTGCCCGAGTTCGTCGTGCAGTTCCCGCGCGATACTGCGGCGTTCTTCCTCAAGACGACTTTGTATCTCGCGCGTCAACTGGCGATTCTGTTCCAGCTCCCGTTCGGCCTGCTGCACCAGCTTGTGCTCGGTAATGTCGCGCATGCTGCAGATTTCGCCGATAACCTCATCGCTCACGGGATCAACCAGCGGCGCCGCCGAGAGCGCAACATCGACTACGCGCCCGTCCTTGGTCAGACGCTGCGTTTCAATCATCTCGATCAGTGCACGTCGCTTAACGGTATCGAGATTTTCCTGCACTTCGCCACTTCGCTCCGGAGTAGTCAATAGCGTCGCGGAAAGTCCAACGATCTCCCCGATTCCATAGCCGAACATCCGTTCTGCGGCGGGATTCCAGAAGGAAATCCGGCCCTCGAGATCGTGGATGATGATCGCATCGCTGGATTGCTTCGCCACCAGCGCTAGCCTTCTGTTTTCAGCGAGACTCTCCTCGAGGGTCTGGGCCATCCGATTGAATACATGGCCAATCGAGTCGAATTCAGGCGAACCGAAGAACGGCAAACGTGATTCGAACCGCCCTTTTTCCATCAACGACAATCCGCCGAGGATTTGTCCGACCGGTCGCAACGAACGCCCCAGCAGCCAGAATACGATGACATTGACGAGCACGAAGAAAGCAAGCATGAGCCAGAAAAACTGTTTGAGGTCGTCCCATGCGTCGAGCACGGAGCGCGACGGGTCCGGCGTTATGACCACCGTTCCGTTGGGAAGATTCAAGCGGAAATCGGTTAGGCGAGGCCTCACAAGGTCGGCAAACCACTGCGGTGCCCAGCGCCCACGCTTGTAAATTGGGGGCGGCGAGGTATAGAGAAGGTTGTCATCGCCATCGTAGAGCCGGATCTCGTTTGCTCTTACCCGGCCCACCCGCTGCAGGAAGGACAACAGAATCTGATTGTGGGGAGCATTCTGAATATTGGGGCGCGTGTTCGCAATCACCGTTTCCATCAATTGCGCGGTAATCCGGGTTCCTGCCTCCATTTCCTCGCGGATCGAGCGTCGGGTTTCTTCGAGCAACAAATTACCGGTCGCAATGGTGAATGCGACGATCACCAGCGTGATCACCAAGGTGATTCGGAATCGCAAGCTCATAGCGGGCATCGATTCACGTCCGGATGCGAGCACGCATGCGCCGAGTCGCGGCGCATAATTCCGCCGCAATTTCCGGTTGGAGCGCCGAATGGCCGCCGCTGCTGATCATATGCAGTTCAGAGCCCGCGATGCCCTGTGCCACCGCAAGCGCGGTTGCAGGGGGGCATACCATATCCATTCGTCCTTGCACGATGATCACGGGCAGATTCCCTATTCGCCAGAGATTATCGAGCAATTCATTCGGTTGCAGGAAGAAGTTGTTGGCAAGGAAATGCAGCTGAACCCGTACTCGCGCCAGAATTTCCTGCGCCGCACCAGTGCCTGGCGACGCGGACGCATTTGCGGGTTCCATGACCTTCGCTTCATAGTCGCACCAGCGTCTTGCGGCTTCGAGCGCGACTTCCTGGACGGGACTGTCTGTCCGGCCGCGATAGTGCTCGACGAGAGGCTCAATTGCGTCGCGGGCAAATTCCGCCCAGGCTTCAGGTACGAATTTGCGAACACCGGACACAAACCAGTGCACCTCTTCGCGACCACCCAGAAATACGCCACGCAATATCATTCCGGCGATGTGATCCGTATATAACATCGCATAAGCAAGGCCCAGCGTACTGCCCCAGGAACCGCCGAAAATCAACCAGCGCTCAATGCCAAGATGCCGCCGCAAGCTATCCATGTCGGCGATCAAATGCGACGTCGTGTTATCGGAAAGGGCGCCTAGCGGAACGCTCTGGCCGCAACCGCGCTGATCGAAAAGTATGATCCGATAGAATTCCGGATCGAAGAATCGGCGATGCGCGGGTCGCGATTGACTACCAGGGCCACCATGGATAAAAAGCGCCGGGAAGCCGTGTGGATTGCCGCTTTCCTCAAAATAAATTCGATGACCGCCCCCGACATCGAGCAGATCACGGCGATAAGGTTCTAGCGGCGGGTATAAAACATCGCCGACGGCCTGATTCTGGTCTACGGCCATGGCCAGCAAGCAATCGGACTCAGGATGCCAATCTGAATTTGATCGGGACGAGGACCGTTCGATCTCGTCCCTGCAAGCCTTCCGGCGGAACCGGCAGCGGCGAGGCCTTGCGAATCATCCTTACGGCGGCCTCATCCAGGATTTCATATCCACTTTTCTCCACGACAGAGATATCCGTCACTTTCCCATCGGGACTCACCCGCAGTTGCACAATCGTGGTCCCTTCCCAATGCCGCCGCTTGGCGATGGGCGGATATTCTTCATGCTGCTTGATCCTGGCCGAGATGATCTGCTCATATTGTGCAACAAGCGCCCTCTCGCGATTTACGTCGGCAGCCTTGGGCTGTGGTGGCGCAACAGCGGGCGCCAGCGCGGTCACGATCGGAGCCGGCACCGGTCGCGGCACTGCAGGCGTGGCAATAACTGGTTCAACTCTAGGCTGGGCAACCGGCGGGGGCGTCTCACGTGGAAGCGGCTTTACCTCGGGCCGGACATCGGTTGCCGGCTCAATACGGGGTTCGGGTCGCGGTTCTGGTCTTGCTTGAATCACGGGCGTCGGCCGCGGTTCGGGGCGGGGCTCGATGCGCGCGAGCGGCGGCGGCTCCGGACGGGGCTCGATCCTGGGTTCAGGCCTGGATTCCAGCCGGGGCTCGGCTTTGGGCTCGGGCCGCAATTCAGGTGCGAGAACAAGAAACTCCGGAGCCGGCTCAACTCGCGGTGCCCGGATGATCTCGCTGTGAAGAGCAGGAGGTGGCTCGGGCTGCGGTTGTCGCAGAACCGGTTCGGGCCTCGGTTCAGGTTGCGGCTGCCGCACAACGGGCTCGGGCCTCGGTTCGGGTAGCGGATGTTGCGCGACTGGTTCGAGCTTCGGTACCGGTTGCGGCCGCCGAACCAACGGTTCCGGCACCGCTTCGATCTTCGGTTCGACAATCTTGGGCGGGACTACAGGCTTTTCCTGCAACCGCGAAACCGGCGGCGCCTGCATCGGCACGAGTTCAACGTCCAACACGAGCGGCGTCTCAATCGGGACGGAGCGGAATCCGGGTATAAAAGCGATCAGAGTCGCATGGATTACCACCGATACAGCAAACGCCACCTTGAACGGGCGCTCGCGGTACCAGTCGGTCATTGGCGAGGAAAAAGAAAGATCTCTGTCGAGAACGGCATCAGACATGCTCGAAGGGTAGTGCAAGCGATCGAGTCAAGTAAAGTTTGCCCGCTAAACTAATGAAAATCATGACGCCGATTTGGTGATTTTCCTAGAAGCCAGAAGTCCCTGCTTTCAGCAGAATGGGAAAGACTCATTGGGCACTGTACTTGTTGCCAGACCGGCAACGGAGGGGTCCCGGTGATTCGGTAAATACGGGGAATATCCCGCTGATTCTACAACCTAAACCTCTGGAGAAAATATTATGTGGAGCAAGCCTGAGTACACCGAAATGCGTTTTGGCTTTGAAGTCACGATGTACATCGCCACGCGCTGATCAACAGCGTTGGGCTTGGACAAAAGCCCCGTAACGGGGCTTTTGTTTTTCTTGCAAATACTTTCCTTTTAGCGAACCAATCGCAATGAGAATACGAGTTCTGGGCGCAGCGGCAGGCGGAGGATTCCCGCAGTGGAACTG
>JANMYN010000565.1:0-2700 GCA_031382195.1 Betaproteobacteria bacterium | reverse complement strand
ATTCGGCGACAACCTTCGCGACCAGGCATACGCGGCGGCACGCGCGCTTGACCTGAGCGAGGCCGATACCGAAACCCTGAGGGAATTGGGCGAATGCCTGAATTACAACGCCTACGGCGCCAATCTCGCCGACCTGCATTTTCATCCGGCGGCGCTGTACCTGCGCATGCAGCCTTACACGGATCCCCTGGCGTTTTGCTCGCAGGCGCCCGAACTCGACGCATTGCGCCGCGCCAGCGCCGATGATCTGAACCAAGCGATGGCGTTGCCGATCGAGAACGTCGGCAATAATGCGGTGGTGGTCTTCATGCCGGAAGCTGCATGGAGCCGGCGCATCGCCGGCACATTCGCCAACGTATTGTCACGGCGGCACCCTGATCGAACGGTGGCATTGCTGGTACGCAGCGGCACCGGCCATCAGGTCAGCCTGCGCGCACCCGAACACGGTGGGTCAGCCGTGCATTTGCTTGCGCGCCAGTTTGAATCGGGAAACGGCAGGGCGCGATCCGCGGGCATCCAGTTTCTGCCGGAAGCCGACGTTGCCCGGTTGTTTGCGCTGCTGCGGCATCCGTTCGCAGCCGGCGGACCGGAATCGGCAACTGGCCACTGAACAAATCGGCCGGAAACTCCCGTCGGGCGATCACAGCGCTCCGCGACGACTACTTCGCCTTGATTTCGGTCCAGATCCGGTTGAGCAGCCGACGCTCCTTTGTGTTCATGTCCTTCAACTGCTCGAGCCGTTTGGCGGATTGCGCGTCGGGGAATACGGCCTTGATCGACTTGATTTCCGGCTTGATGAACTGCATCGCCTCGGAATTCGGATTGCCTGAGCCGGTGATGTTGGTCAGCGCGGCTGAATTCCTGCCATTGAGCATGAAATTGATGAACTGGTGGGCGAGGTCGGGGCGCGGCGCCGTCTTCGCGATCACCATCGCATCCAGTGCCAGCACGGCGCCTTCCTTGGGCAGCGCGTGGCGGATGCGGAATTTCTGCTTGGCTTCCTGCGCGCCGATATCGGCCTGGAAAATGTCGTTCGAGTAGCCGTGCACGACCCAGATATTGCCGGTCGACAATTCCTTGATGTAGCCCTGCGCCATGAAGGCCGCCCAGTAGGGCTTGGCCTTGAGGATGGTTTCCTTCGCCCGCTTCCAGTGCGCGGGATCGCGGTCGTTGACCGAGTAGCCCAGATACTTCAGCGCCGCCGCCATGACTTCTGCCTGGCTGTCGAGAACGGTCACTTTGTTTTTTATCTTCTGCAGAATCCTGGGATCGAAGATCACCGCCCAGGAGTCCACGGTAATGCCGAGTTCTTTGAGCTTCTGGTCGTTGTAGCCGATCAGCGTGATGGACATCGCATAGGGTGCGGAATACTTGTTGCCCGGATCGAACTCGGTGTTCAGGTAGGTCGGCATCAGGTTCTTGAAATTCGGCAGCTTGCTCTTGTCGAGCGGCTGCACCCAGCCGGCTTTGGCCATGCCCGCCACATAGTTCGAAGTTGGAACGATCACGTCGTACCCCTTTGCCCCCGCAGCCAGCTTGGCGAGCATTTCTTCGTTGTCACCGTAGAAGTCCTGCACCACTTTGCATTTGCACTGGGCTTCGAAGCTCGTTACCGAGTCTGGCGCGATATAGTCGTTCCAGTTGTAGAGGTGCAACTCGTCGGCGGACAGCGCCGGGAAGCTGGCCAGCAGCAGCAGGGAAAACAGCTTTCTCATAGTTGACCTCCGTAGATGGCGGGGTGACTTTCTTCTCGTCAAGCCTGCGGCGCCTAGATTATGCAAACCCGCCCGGCGCGTCCAGCACCATCGCGGCGCGAGAGCCTCAGTCGGCGCGCAAGGCGCCGGGCGACAATTTTGAGGCGATCAGGATCAGCGCCAGCGTCAGCATCATCAGCAGGGTGGAGATGGCATTCACCTCGGGTGTGACGGCGATCTTCACCATCGTATAGATTTGCAGCGGCAGCGTAGTCGAGCCGACGCCGGCGGTAAAGAATGTAATCACGAAATCATCGATCGACAGGGTAAACGCCATCAGCGCGCCGGCGACCACGCCGGGCATGATCAGTGGCAGCGTCACCAGCCGGAACGCTTTCCATGGCGTGGCGCCCAGGTCACGTGCCGCCTCGATCAGGCTCTCGTCCATGCCCGCCAGCCGCGAGCGCACGACGATGGCGACGAAACCGATGCAAAACGCGATGTGCGACAAAATGATGGAAATCATGCCCAGCGAGATGTTCAGCAGCACGAAAAAAATCAGCAGCGAAACGCCCATCAGAATTTCCGGGATCGCGATCGGTGCGAGTATCAGCAGGGGCAGCAGCCGCGTTTTGAAGCGATGCATCGCATAACCCGCCATGGTGCCGAAGACCGTGGACACCACGCTTGCGGTAACGCCGATCAGCAGCGAGTTCCACGCCGCCGTCAGCATTTTGTCGTTGTGGAAGAGCTTTGCGTACCAGGACAGCGTGAACCCCACCCACTCTGCGTTGAGCCTGGAATCGTTGAAGGAATACGCGATTACGATCACCAGCGGCGCGTACAGAAACGCGTATGCAAAAATGGCCGCGGCCCACAATGCGCGCGGACGCCGGTTCATGTCCGTGACCTCCGCGCGACCCAGGCGGCAAGACCCGCAAACCCCACGGCCATCACCGTCAGCACCATCGACAGAACGCTGCCGAAGGGCCAGTCGCGCGAGTCG
>JANMYN010000544.1:0-3324 GCA_031382195.1 Betaproteobacteria bacterium | reverse complement strand
GAGCGTACCCGAGAGGTTTGTCCGGACGGCAGCACGGTGATGGTGTCTCCCACGCCGATGCTTCCGGATTCAATTCGCCCCGCATAGCCGCGAGCCCCTTCCACACCACTGTCTCCGGGCCTCGACACCAGTTGCACAGGGAAAAATAGTTGCCCGTGGACGGCCGATCGCGCCACTTCGGCGCTCTCGAGCACCTCCAGCAGTGTCTGACCACGGTACCAAGACAGCCTGTCTCCCCGACCCACGACCATGTCGCCCTGCAAGGCCGACATCGGCAGCGCGTCCACCCGATGGAAATCGAGGTCGCGGACAAACCCGTCGAAGGCTTCGCGGATGTCATCAAAAACCTTCTGGGAATAATCCACCAGGTCCATCTTGTTCACCGCCAGCACCACGTGTGGGATACGCAACAGGCTGGCGATATAGGCATGGCGGCGCGACTGCGTCAGCAATCCCTTGCGCGCATCCACCAGCACGATCGCCAGATCTGCAGTCGAGGCCCCGGTGACCATGTTGCGGGTGTACTGCTCGTGCCCGGGTGTATCGGCGATGATGAACTTGCGTGACGGCGTCGCGAAATAGCGGTAGGCCACGTCGATAGTGATGCCCTGCTCGCGTTCCGCGAGCAGCCCGTCGGTAAGCAGCGAAAGATCGATTGATGTCTGGCCACGACGGCGGCTCGAATTCTCGATGGAGGAAAGCTGGTCATCGAAGATCGCCTTGGTATCGTAGAGCAGCCGTCCGATCAGGGTGCTTTTTCCATCGTCGACGCTGCCCGCGCTGGTAAAGCGCAGCATGCCGGTATCCACAGGAGTCAAGTCTTCGATGGCTGACACGTTAAAAATATCCTTCCTTTTTGCGCAATTCCATCGACGCGTCCGATGTCTGATCGTCCATGCGTGTCGCGCCGCGTTCGGTGATTCGGGTCGCCGCCGTTTCGATGATTATCTCCTCCGCGGTTGCCGCGGTGGATTCCACGGGACAGGTGCAGGTCATGTCGCCGACGGTACGGAACCGAACCGAAATCGTTTCCACGACTTCACCCGCTTTCGGCCGCACCAGATCCGACACCGGCAACAGCCCGCCGGGCTTGCGCACCACCTCGCGCCAGTGTGCGTAATAAATCGACGGAACAGCCAGTTTCTCGCGCTCGATGTATTGCCATATGTCGAGCTCGGTCCAGTTACTGATGGGAAACACGCGGATGTTCTCGCCCTTGTGTACGCGGGTGTTGTAAAGGCTCCACAATTCGGGTCGCTGGTTTTTCGGATCCCACTGGCCGAATACGTCCCGAAACGAAAAGATTCGTTCTTTTGCGCGCGCCTTTTCCTCGTCGCGCCGCGCACCGCCAATGCAGGCGTCGAATCCGTGCAGGGCGATGGTGTCGAGCAAGGTCACCGATTGATGCACGTTGCGGCTTTCGTCTTCCGCGCGCAGCCTCACCCTGCCGGTGCGTATGGAATCATCCATGTGGCCGATGATCAGACGCTCGCCAAGCTCGGCGACCCGCGCGTCGCGAAAGGCAATGACCTCGGGAAAATTGTGCCCGGTGTCGATGTGCAGCAGCGGGAAGGGAAATTTCCCGGGACGGAACGCCTTTTCGGCGAGCCGCAGCATCACGATGGAATCCTTGCCGCCGGAAAACAGCAAGGCAGGATTGCTGCACTCGGCCGCGACTTCGCGCAGGATATGAATGGCTTCCGATTCGAGCCAGTCGAGATGGTTGATGCGCGTCGAGTCAATCTGCAATACGGCACTCACGGTGTTTTTTCCCCGGCCGGTTTAACTAGCGGTGAGACGTGTATCCCGCACTCCTTGCTGTCCTTCGCTTCCCACCACCAGCGCCCGGCACGAATGTCTTCGCCCGGACGTATCGCCCGCGTGCACGGATCGCAGCCGATGGAAGGATAGCCGCGGTCGTGCAATGCGTTGTAAGGCACCTCGCGATCATGGATACAAGCCCATACGTCCTCCTCACTCCAATCCGCCAGCGGATTGAACTTGACGAGACCATGGGTGGCATCAATCTCGCGCAATGGGAGTTCTGAGCGAGTCGCAGACTGCGCCCGGCGCAAGCCGGTAATCCAGGCATCCCGGCCGGCAAGTGCCCGTGCAAGCGGTTCCACCTTGCGGATGTGACAGCAACTTTTGCGTAACTCGACGCTTTCATAGAAGGCATTCGCACCATGCGTGGAAATGTAGCGCCCCACTGCGTCCGCATCCGGCTGGAATATTTCCACCATGGCGGAATAACGGCTGCGTATACGCTCCAGCAGGTCCCGCGTTTCGCGGGGCAGTCGGCCGGTATCGAGCGTGAAGACGGCAATCGGCAGACCTGCTGTAAAGATGGCATCGGCTACCACCATGTCTTCTGCGCCAAGGCTGCTGGCGAACGCGACCTTGCCGAACTCGCTGGCAATTTCCTGGAGCCGGAACACCAGAACCTCGTGGGGGTATCCGGAATTCGACAGAGATGTGGCGGACTGGGCGTGCACGGTCGCGGCTGCTTTTCAGGATTTGTTTTGAGCCGACGGCCACGCGCGCTCATGACGGCGGTACGCGGGCACCGCGTTGTCCCAGGAACCTTGATAGGCGTCGGTGAACGGTCGCAGGCTCCGCAGCGCCTGCCGGATATCTTTGTCCGCATGCACGGCAAAGGCGTCAAATCCGACACGCTTCATGTAGAACAGCTGATCCGGCAGCACAGCGCCGATTGCGCGCAATTCGCCGCGATAGCCAAAGCGGGAACGCAACATATAGGCAATGGAGTAGCCGCGACCATCGGTGAATTTCGGAAAATCTATGGCAATAAGGGTCAGCAACGGCAACGAGGGCGCGAGCGCGGCGGGGTCATCGCCGCCGGCCAGCCATACGCCGACGTCGCCGCGCGCAGCCAATGCGGCCTGACGATCGAGCCACGCGGCAAGTGGAACGATGACACGCCCTGCGGGCAAATCCAGCGGTTCATTCGCAGACGCTCGCAAAACCTGCCAGTCATCGGTCACTACCGTGTCCCGCAATATGATCTCAGGCATCGGCCACCACTTCCTCGCGATTCACGCTGGCCGCGCGCAACGGCGAACCGTAGACGCCCGCCTTGAAAGGTGCGATCCCGAGACGCCCGACGGTATCGATGAACCGTTCTTCCGCCTCGCGCTGCTGCAAATAAATATCGACCAGCCGCGAGACGACATCGGGCATGTCGTCCGCCTTGAAGGACGGGCCGATGACCTTGCCAATGGCGCTGCGGCCGCGTCCGGCCCGCGAACCGTCGGCCCCGCCGACTGAAATCTGGTACCACTCCTCGCCATCCTTATCAACGCC
>JANMYN010000659.1:0-2666 GCA_031382195.1 Betaproteobacteria bacterium | reverse complement strand
CGGGTATCAGGGACTGATTGGCGCCGATTTCCTGCTGTCTCGCAGGGTCTCGATCGGGCTGGAATACCGCAAATTCAAGCTCGACGCGGACCTCGGACCAACCATCCCGGGCAAAATCGACGCCGGGGGTGATTTCCTGTTCGCCACCGTGCGCGGCCACTTCTAAAGCCACAACGTCAACTTGCGGGGCAATGGGTCCCGCACTTATTTCGCCGGTCAACGCTCATCGCCTGACGGTCGAATCACTGAGATCGGCCGTTTCTTGGTAGCCTTCGCTTTTCGACCAACGCAAAGTCTCAGAAGACATGACGCAAGGCTTCGTTCATCCCGAATTCCTGGTTGAAACCGGCTGGCTGGCCGGGCACCTGCAGGATCCCGGTGTGCGGATACTGGATTGCACCACTCATCTGCCCCCGCTTCCCGACAACAGTTATTACACGGTGCGGCCGGGACGCGACGATTTTCTCCAAGGGCACATTCCCGGATCGGGATTCGTGGATATGGACCACGACGTGGCGGACACCTCAGCACCGTTCCACTTCATGCTGCCTTCGAGTTCCCAGTTTGCGGACGCAATTTCTGCCCTGGGCATCAGCCACGATACGCTGGTGGTGAGCTACTCGAGTGCCAACCACTGGTGGGCGACGCGAATGTGGTGGATGCTGCGCGTATTCGGCCACGAGCGCGTGGCGGTCCTCAACGGCGGATTGGAGAAGTGGTGCAAGGAAGGCCGGCCCGTCGAGACCGGTTCAGCCAGGCCCTGGGCAAGAGCGCACTTCAACCCTCGCCCTGCGCACCGGGAAATGGTCGCCACAAAAGAAGACGTGCTCACGGCAATCGGGGCTGCTGACATTTGCATCGTCAATGCGCTGCGTCCCGAGCAGCATACTGGAACCGGTGGCGTATATTACGGTCGCCGGGGTCATATCAAGGGCAGCGTCAACCTCGCCGCGATGGCGACGGTGGACGCCAACAACGTATTCAAGAGCGCGGAGGAGCTGCGCCGCATGTTTGCCGAGCCGCTGTCCAAGCCGACTGTCATCACCTATTGCGGCGGCGGCATCGCCGCAACTTCGGACACGCTTGTACTGACGATGCTCGGGCACAATGACGTCAGACTCTACGATGCCTCGCTCTCCGAATGGGCGCGAGATCCGGCTCTACCAATGGAAATGTGAGGAGGCCCGCGTGTTCAGGCAATTCAGGATCAATCCCAAAGAATTCAATGGTCCGGTGCTGGTAACCGGCGCGGGCGGGTGCATCGGCAGCTGGGTGCTAACCTTGCTGAACGATGCGGGCGTACCGGTGGCGGCAATGGACCTCACCGAGGACAAGCGCCGCCCGAAATTGCTGATGTCTGAATCCGAGCTCGCGCAAGTGCAATGGTTTACAGGGGACATCGCCGACACCGCCGCCGTAAACAGCGCCGTGGAAAAGAGCGGCGCGAAGGCGATCATTCATCTTGCCGCGCTGCAGGTTCCATTTTGCAAGGCCGATCCGATAGCCGGGGCGAAGGTCAACGTCGTCGGCACGATCAACATCTTCGAAGCTGCGCGCAAGTTCGGCATCAAGCGCATAGCTTATGCCAGCTCGATTGCCGCGCACGGTGTCTTCGATCCGAAGACCATGGCCACGCTCTACGGTGCCTACAAATTCGCCAACGAACAGACCTCCCGCGTCTACGCGCAGGATTGGCAGATTCCCAGTGTCGGCCTGCGTCCCGGCGTCGTCTATGGAATTGGCCGCGACCAGGGCATGACCTCGAAGACGACCGTCGCGATTCTGGCTTCTGTCGCCGGCAAGCCCTACACCATTCCATTTCGCGGGCCGGTCTCCTGGCTGCATGCGGGCGAGGTCGCCAGTGCGTTCATCAAGGCTGTGTCCCGGGATCGCAATGGCGCCGAGGTATTCGACATCAATGGTGTGGCGTCGACGGTCGAGCTGTCCGTAGAACTCATCAGGAAAATTTCGCCGGAGGCAAAAATCGGGATTTCGGGCGATGCGCTGCCGTTTCCGATGGCACTGTCGGATCAGCCAGTGCGCAGTTTCCTCGGCGACTATGGCTCGATTTCCCTTGAGGAAGGTATTCGCCAGACTCATGAGGTCTTCAGCAGTCTGCTGGCAAAGGGACTCATCAGTGCTGACAATCTCGCGTAACAACGGCGATCGCTCCCGGGAAACCGCTTGGGGCCCGGCTCTGGCGACTTCATACGAACTTATATATTCGTAAGAAATACAGACTGTAATTTCACGCGTTATGGCGCAATTCACATTGACGCGCTGAAAGTGATTGAGGCACACTGCCATCGCGTCGTATCGCGAGTACCTGAACGCAACCGCAGGGAAACAATAAAAAATTCCCCTGCCCCACGGCATCCGGGGAAAAGAAATACAGGCGGTGCAAGCGGGTACTAAAAGTACAAAGAACCACCACCAAAATTCCAAGGAGGAATTGAAACCATGAAGAAATCAGGCATCGTCGCCGCGCTGCTGGGCCTGCTGTGTATTGCAGCTTCGTCCGGCGCGCTCGCGCAAAAATTGTACTGGACCACCAGCGGTTATTTCGGCCCCTTTGACATCAGAGGCCTGATCCCCGCATTGCCCGTGGAAAAATCCCGTCAGATCACCATCCCGGTGAGCATGTGGGTCCTCGACCACCCGAAGGG
>JANMYN010000511.1:0-5516 GCA_031382195.1 Betaproteobacteria bacterium | reverse complement strand
GGAAGTCGAAGTCTTAACCTCTCGAACGCGGTAGCAGTGGTGGTCTACGAAGCCTGGCGCCAGAACGGCTTCATCGGCATGGCGAGTTAGCGCACGCTCTCTTGCTTTGGGCCCCGTTGCAACAGACTATCGACCAACTCGTGCGCGGCGGTGGTTCCGTCCAGCAATTTTGCTACGGCCGATGTGATGGGCATGTCGACGCCGAGTTGTGTCGAAATTCGCAATACTTCGCGAGCCGTGTAGACCCCTTCGGCGACGTGGCCGAGCTCAGCCAAAATCGCCGCGAGCGGGCGACCCAAGGCAAGTTGTAGTCCGACCCGGCGATTTCTGGACAAATCTGAAGTGGACGTCAGCATGAGATCGCCGACGCCGGCAAGCCCCATGAAGGTTTCGGCACGCCCACCCAGGCGCACGCCCAATCTGGTCAGCTCTGCCAAGCCGCGGGTAATCAACGCCGCCCGTGCCGAAGCACCCAGATTCAAGCCATCGCTGGCACCTGCTGCGATGGCGATGACATTTTTCACGGCACCGCCGACCTCCACACCGATAAGATCATCGCTGGAGTAAACGCGTAATCGGCCGGTATGCAGTTCCCGCGAAACAAGGGCTGCAAACTGTGGATCGTGAGACGCCACCGTTACCGCCGCCGGCAAACCTCGCGCGACTTCAGCAGCAAAACTTGGCCCTGACAGCGCGGCGCGTGGCTGTGCCGGCGGCAATTCTTCCTCGGCCACCTGATGCGGAAACTTCGCGCTTCCGGATTCGAATCCCTTGCACAGCCAAACCACTCCGGCTGCGGGCATGGTGGATGCAACCAGCCTCAACGTCTCGCGCAATGCCGACGTGGGAACGGCAACGACAATCAGCCCGCTCCCCTCTAGCGCCAGTCCGATATCCGGGGTAATCCGAATCGGCCCGGGAATTGCCACATCAGGAAGATAGCGCGCGTTGATCCGTTGCGCCGCCAGCGTCTGGCATTGCGTCGGATCACGGGCCCACAGCGAGATTTGATGGCGGGAGCCGAGGGCAACGCCCAGGGCCGTACCCCACGCTCCCGCGCCCAGAATGGCGAGCCTCATAGACCCCAGAGCAGGTTTACCTTGACGAAACCGGTGGCGCCATCGTTGTGTCGCACCCTGGCCCAGCCCGCTGCCATATCGACCAGCTCCAGGAAAACGTTTTTCTCGGCGGTAAATACCACAGGGGAATTTTCATTCGCAGCCTGGCGGGCTTCAGCGCTGGCTACTTTCACCATCACAGTATGACGTTCTGACAGCCGGCTGTTCTCGATCCAGGCGAACTCGCCGGTATCGTCGCGGACTTTGGTCCACCCCTCGATCTTGATGACAACCTCCACCGGGTAACCCTCGGAGAGGACAAAGAGCTTTTGCGCCTTGGTGGATGGCGCGTCGTAAAGGATCGCAGCCGGCTCATTAACGGACCGAAATTCCAGCGCCGCCGCATTAGCGCTGGCAAGCAATCCAACCAGACCAACCGCTGACCACAGCCTGCCGCTCATGGTAAACCTCTCAGTGCGTCACCCCTACCCCAGCCTGGGCTTGGGTCTTGGCCTCGCGTTGCGCCTGAAAGATTGCCTCGAAGTTGACCGGGTTCAGTATTATCGGTGCAAAGCCAGCGCGCACAACCGCGTCGGAGACGACCTCACGCACGTAGGGATAGAGAATGTTGGGGCAGGTGATTCCGAGAACGGGCTCAAGCTCCTCCTGTGGCACATTGCGTATCTGGAACACGCCACCCTGGCTCGCCTCGACAAGAAAAACGGTCTTTTCAGCGAGCTTGGCCGTCACCGTCACACTTACCAAGACCTCAAAATAGCCCTCGTCGACCCGGTTGGCGCTGGTAGTCATCTGTATCTCGACCTGGGGCGTATCGCGTTCGAGATAGATTTTCGGTGCGTTCGGCACTTCCACCGAAAGGTCCTTTACGAACAGTTTTTCGATCGAAAACACCGGCTGGTTGGGCTGCTGGCTCATAGTGACGGGTCTCAGTGAATAGTCTTGGGGTCAGGCGGCGGATTTGCTGGCTTCGTCACGCAACAGGGGGGCAAGCTCGCCGGCGGCGTCGAGCGCGGCCAGGTCATCGAAGCCGCCAACATGCCGATCGTCGATGAAGATCTGCGGAACCGTGCGCCGGTCGGTGCGCTCCATCATTTCCGCTCGCCGCGCAGGTTGCAGATCGACACGAATCTTCTCGATTTCGCTAACGCCTTTGCTTTTCAACAATCGTTCGGCGGCCACGCAATAAGGACATACCGCCGTGCAATACATGCTTATGCGCGGCATTATTTCTCGACCGGCATGTTGGCCTGTTGCCAGGCGCCAATGCCTCCCGCCAGAACCACGACCTCGGCAAATCCGGCTTTTTTAAGCAGCGCGGTCGCAGCGTGCGACCGTCCTCCAGTCTGGCATACGAGGACCGCCGGGCGATTCTTGAATTTTTCCAGCTCTCCGATGCGCTTTTCAAGTTGGGCAAGGGGGATATTCTTCGCATTCGGCGCATGACCCGCGATGAACTCCGCCGGTTCGCGCACGTCGATCATCACCGCGTCCTTGCGGTTGAGCAGTTGCACGGCCTGCAGCGCGCCGACTTCGGGCACGCCGCTCAGACGTCGATTGACCAGGGGCCAGATCAGAATGGCACCGCTTACCGCGGCTGCCAGCACGAGCCATATATTGTTCAGTACGAATTTCACTATTGGGCCTTTTCATCTTGTTGCTGCGCCGGCTCAGTTTGTTGCTGTGCATGGCGCAGTAATTCCTTCATCCCGGTTTCGCCGGAATTTTCCAGCGCCTGCGCAACCTTCAGAGCTTCCTTGCGGTCATTCGGGAAATTTGCGACTGCCAGATTCCACTGCGCCCGCATGCCATCCACGTCTCCGGACATTGCCAGCAACAACGCCTGGCGATAAGCGAAATCATTGGACGGCTGGAATTGCATCGCGCGCTGATTGAGCACGATCTTGTCTTCCAGGTGTTCCCGATTCAGCAGCATACGCCGGGCCAGAGCAAATTCGATGAACGGAGCAAATAACGAACTGCGCTGCAAGTGGAGCAGGACTGGAACGCTACCGTCACCTGGACCGGACGCTGAAGCGGATTCACTGATCGCGCCGCGTTGTAATGACTGCATCACGCGATAGTCCTCGTACACATTCGCGAACGCCAGCGCACCGAGTAGGACCATCGCGCTCAGGATTAACCTCCCGCCGGGCCTGTCGTCCGCCCTCGGCGCCTCGCATTCGGCCGCACCCATGACTATCGCGGCAATGCCGAGAAAATACGCATACCACAACGGATACTCTAGCATACTGTGCAGTCCGAGCACGCCGAGCACCGCTGCCATCCACCATAGCGGCGGATCGATTTGCACGCGCCGCATGGACCATCCCCACCACCCCAATCCGCCGAACAGCACAATCAGCCCGGAGACGCCGAATTCGGCCGCAATCTGGAAAATCAGATTGTGTGCGTGATCGATAACGCCTTCGTCGGGAACGGCGCCCGGGATTTGTCCGGTCAGCAAGAAATTATTCCATGCGAATTGCTTAAATCCGACGCCGAATACCGGCGCGCCGCGGAACATCATCCATGCCTCGTTCCAGAAGCGCAGCCGAACTGGCGAGGACATTCCCTCCGATTGCACGCGCGCGCCCATGGTTTCCACCGCAATGGAAGGCTGCGGTATCAGGCCCGCCATCACCCACTGCGCAGCCAGCAGGCCGCCAACTATGGCGATGCTGAAAACAAGCAGCCTCTTGAACTCGGCGGACGGCCGCAACCGGCCCATCACCGCGGCAAATACAATGAACGCCGCGACATACAGCCACACCGCGCGCGACCCGGATGCCGCCAGAACGGCCAGTAGCAGCGCGCACGCAGTTACGGCCAGGACCAGGCTCAGGCGACGCGTGCTCCACAGATAGCCGACTGAAGCAAGCCCGAGACAAAGATAACTTGCCAGATGATTCGGCTGTCCGGTGTTGGCATAGATGCGTCCATGAATTTGCGGCAGCATGAGCGGCGCCACCGGCGTGTTCACGCCAAACAACTGAACCAACCCGATGAGGGCGCTGATCAGGGTGCCCGCGACCAGGCACCAGGCCAGTACCGCGGCCAACGTCGCGGCGCCGAAGGCCCCTACCAGTCTGTTGGCCAGCATTGCCAGGACTGCGGCCCACAAGACATAGAGCGCACCCAGCAGATTCAACTGCCCGTAAATGGCCTTGCCCAGAACAATTTGCAGCACCATCAGCATCGCAAAACCGAGGAACATAAGGCCAATGCGCGGCAGGCGCATACCCGCCCACAGAGACCGTGTCGCCATCAGCGCAACGGCAACCAGACCCAGCGCAAAGGCCATGGCCTCGCCATAGAACGTGGCAATTGGTGCCTGGAATGCGGGGCTCAAGAATGGCAACACGCACGCGAGCCCGAGCAAGGCCAACGCGATACGCGCGGGCAGCGATGAGCGATCCGGAACGGCAATGATCAAATCGGTCTCCATGCATAACGCCGGCATCCGCCGCCTGAATGCGCCGATAAGATCGACGGGACACTCCCCGATGCGGGTAATACAATTCTATCCGTTGGGCGCGAAACGGCCCGCACCCCTCGAACCCTTCGATCATTGCATGTTTTCATGAAAAAAATCGTACTGCTGCGTCACGGCGAAAGCGTCTGGAACAAGGAAAACCGGTTCACCGGCTGGACTGATGTCGATCTTTCGGCGAAAGGGCTCGAGGAAGCACACGATGCCGGCCGGCTGCTCAAACAGGAGGGCTTCACCTTCGATCTGGCCCATGGCTCGGTACTCAAGCGCGCGATCCGCACGATGTGGATTGCGCTCGAAGAACTGGATCTGACATGGATTCCCCAGCAGCTATCGTGGCGATTGAACGAACGCCATTACGGTGCGTTGCAAGGCCTGAACAAGTCCGACACGGCCGAGCGCTACGGCGCGGAGCAGATACTGGTCTGGCGCCGCAGTTACGACACGCCTCCTCCCGCGCTAGAGCCGGACGATCCTCGCTACCCTGGCAAGGATCGCCGCTATGCGGACATGGATCGGCGGGACATTCCCCTCACTGAATGCCTGAAGGACACGGTGGCGCGCTTTCTGCCGCATTGGAACGATGTCATCGCACCGCAAGTCAAATCCGGCAAACGTATTATTGTGGTCGCGCACGGCAATACCATTCGCGCGCTGGTGAAGTACCTCGACAACGTATCGGAAAAGGACATCGTGGGCCTGAACATTCCGACCGGCATTCCGCTGATTTACGAACTCGACGATGAATTGAAACCACAGCGCAACTACTATCTGGGCGACCAGGCGAAGGCAAAGCAGGCTGCGGCCGCCGTGGCGGCGCAGGCGCGCGGCAAGTCTTGAGCACGGAGCGGAAAAAAATCCCGGCGTTTCTGGTCACCGCCATCCCGTTGTTCATGTCGGCGTTGTTCATGATGTCGGTTTCGGCCGCTGCCAGGGCCGGACCCCAG
>JANMYN010000481.1:0-5463 GCA_031382195.1 Betaproteobacteria bacterium | reverse complement strand
TTTTCGCCTTCAAGCTAGTCGTTACCGGCACCCTTTAGCAACACCGCCCCTTCGCCCGTGGCTCCTCCCCGCGGGCGGAGACGGGCGGCCCCCGTCGGGGGCCCTGTCGTTTAGCGACAACACGCTTACTCCCGGATTTATCGAACTATCCGTCAAAAATGGCGAAGCCTGTCGCTGGCCGGCGACCGCATCGAGTGGCAAATTTCGCCCGCCGGCTGCCCTTCGTCCGTTCTGCCCAAGGCCTGTAAGTGGATCATGTGCGCGGCGCGCGCCCCACGCCTGCTATTGTTGGGAGCGCGGCGACGAGACGCCGTCGACCAGGCACTGGTGCATGCGCTGGCGTTGGCCCTGAATGCCGAGCCGCCGGTTGACGCGACATCAGGACCCGGTGCAATCAGGTGCTTCTGGGCCGGCAATGCCCTGATGCAGAATCCTCCCGCTTTGGAAAAACCGCGTTCGCCGCAATTTTCCGACATTAGCGCAGCGCTCGTAAAAAAAGGCCGCGATTGCGCGGCCTTTTTGCTGTCCCTTCGGTACGGTTACGGCCGTTCCATTTTGCAGGTGGTCGGCGTTACTGTGTCTTTTGCCTCGACGCGGCCCACCGTCTTGAATCCCATCCCGGTGCGTTCGACGTCGTACTTGACGCCTTTGCCACCGGACTTGACGAAGCTGGAGATAAACAGGGGCTGGACGAGCTGGTGGTTGTCGGCACGCATTTCGACTTCGCCGGTAATGCCCTGATGCTTCATGCCTTCAAGGGCCTTGGCCACTTTCTCCGGATCGGTCGATTTGGCCTGGTTCATCGCCTTGGCCAGCATTTCGACACCGTTCTTCAGTGAAAGGAAAAAGAAGTCGTCTTTGACGTCCGGAAACCGGTTGCGATAGCCCTCGGTCAGCGCATCAGACTCCTTTCCGCCATAGTTGGTATGCCACATGCTCACCTGGCGCACATCCTCGCCAGCCTGGCCGATGGCCGTCGGGCCGCCGACAATGCCGGAATAGTAGGTATACAGATCCGCCTTCAGGCCCGACTCCTTGGCCGCTTTGACGAGCAGCGACATGTCGTTGCCCCAGTTGCCGGTGATGACGCTGTCGGCGCCCGCCGCCTTGATCTTTGATACATACGGCGCAAAGTCCTTCACCTTGCCAACCGGGTGCAGATCGTCGCCGACGATTTCGACGTCGGGGCGTTTCTGCGCCAGCATCGCCCTGGCGGCCTTGGAAACACCTTGGCCGAATGCATAATCCTGGTTGATCAGATAGACTTTCTTGACGCCCTTTTGCTTCGCCATGTAACTGGTCAGGGCCTGCATCTTCATGTCCGTATCCGCATCGAAGCGGAAATGCCAGAAGCTGCATTTGTCGTTGGTCAGGCTTGGATCGACCGCACCATAATTCAGGAACAGGATGGTCTGGCCGGGGTTGCGCGCGTTATGTTTGCTCACGGCATCCGACAAGGCGATCGCCACGTTGGAGCCATTGCCCATGAAGAAGTAGCGCAATCCCTGATCCGTCATCTGCTTCAGCGATATCAGCGCTTCCTGGGGACTGCTCTTGGTATCGAAAGTCTCGAGTTCGAACTTTGCGCCGCCCAGCACGCCGCCGGCGGCATTGACCGCTTCCATGACAAGAAGCATCTCGCGCGCACCGTGTTCGCCAACGTTGGCAAACGGTCCGGACAGGGGGTCCATGAAACCGATTTTGATCGTGTCAGCTGCAATGGCGCCAGCGCCAAGTTGCAACATCGCCAGCAGCCCGAACAGGCCGCGACAAATTTTACTGAACTGCATGTTTGCTCCTCCGTGGAGTGGTGTTTTGTAGGTTATCGAACCCGGCGCGATGCCGCCTCGGCCGCGGGGTGGCTCTCGGCCACCAGCGCACGGTCGCCATGTTATCCCAGTGTCTCAACGCGGGGCGGCCGCTTTACGTTTACTCCGCGGGCCATATCATCGCATCCTGACCGGATTCGACAGACGGCCCAGTCCCTCGACGCGACATTCGGCCATGTCCCCGTCGCGGATCACGACCGCACCGGGCGTGCCGGTGCTGATGATGTCGCCCGGATAAAAGGTCGCAACCTGCGAGTGGAACGAGACCAGGTAGTTCGGCGGGAAGGCCATGTTCGCGACAGTGTTCTCGCGATGCAGCTTGCCGTTGCTGTACGTGCCCACCTTCACCTTCAGCACGTCTGGCACTTCGTCCGCCGTGATCAATTCCGGGCCGAACGAAAAAAAAGTGTCGAAATTCTTGGAGCGCGTGAGAAATCTGGGATTCTTCTGCAGGATGTCTTCCGCAGTCATGTCGAGGATCAGGCAGTAGCCGGCGATGTAGTCCGGCGCCTGCTGCTCGGATACGCAGCGGCAGGTACGGCCGATGATGACGCCGATTTCCGCCTCGGCGGTCACACGCTCGGATTGGGGCGGCAACTCGATGGGGTCTCCCGGTCCAATGATGGTGTTGTCACACTTCATGAACGAGGCGGGCTCGGTTGGATACGGCGCATTCAGGTCGGCCGCATGGTCGCGATAGTTCAAGCCGATGCCGAGTATCTTGCGCGGGTGCCGATACAGTGGGCCATATCGCACGGAGGCAGGATCGAGCTTCGCCGGCGTCTGCTCCGCATCGGCCAGAATGCGCTGGTCGAGGCCTTGCAGGATTAATGCATGCAAATCCACCGGCCAGGTTTTTTGCAACCGTGTGTTTATCGCCTCCACCGGAACGATGCCCGATGCGGTGACGACTCCGGCCTGCTCACGCCCGTCCAGGTTGATGGTGCATAAACGCATACGGCCTCCCGGTTCTTATGGTCGAATTATACGTGCCGGGGCCGGATGAATGGCTCGTGCGCTGCGCGCGGATGGCGCCCTCATTTCTCGGCAGTGAAACGCCCGCCGCCGAGCGTGCCCTCCTGTACCAGCGCGACCAGGCGCGCATAGGAGCGGTAAAACTCATCGTCGCCGGTCGGCGTGCCCAGCCTGGCCGTTTCTTCGCGCAGGTTGCGATACATTGCAAATCGCTCTTCGAGGATTCTTCCCCAGTCCGCGGTCAGGTCGTCGACCTCAACATTACGAAATCCGATCTCGCGCAGCATCTTTGGATAGCTGTCGAAGGTCTGCACGGACTGCGCGGCGATGCCGCGCCACATCGATTCCGCATCAGCCGCACGCAGACGCCGATGCTCAGCCCAGTCGGTAAAGGCGAGCTTTCCGCCGCGCTTGAGCACGCGGTAAGCCTCCGACAGTGCGGCGCGTTTATCCGGCACATGCAGCAGCGCTTCCTGACTGATGACTGCGTCCATTGTATGAGCGGCCAGCGGTACGCGCATGACGTCGCCGCGCACGATGCGCACGCGCCGCGCCAGACCGACCTGGCGCGTGAGATCGGCGGCACCCGGGGCGCGGTGCGGATTGAGCTCGATGCAAGTGACAATGGCGCCGTATTTGTGGGCGAGGTAACGCGCGGGACCGGCCAGACCCGCGCAAAAATCCGCGACATGGCTGCCCGCGCCGATGCACGCGCGTTCGGCCAGCGCGTCGACTACCGGCAGGCCGCCGTAGTGGTCCTGGTCGAAGGCGAACAGATCTTCCGGCGTGAGTCCGTCGAGATTACCGCGTCGGGCATGTACGCTGGCCAGAATCTGGTCGCGGGAAATCGGATGGCGGCTGTAGAACGCCAGCACATGTTGGTTGTCGGACGCGGGCATGGGGATCGTAGGATGGCTTTCAACGGCGACGGTTAGTCTACACCGCCGGGAATTCGGGCCAGGTACAGGGCCGATGGGCCCATCGCCGCCGATGCCCTATAATTCCGAACGACATTTCGTACCCAGTTCAAAAACAAACATTCTTTGGAGAGAGGAAATGAAACTGAAGCTGCTCGCCTGCGCGGCCGCGCTGATCCTGCCGACCTTCCTGTTCATGGGAATGGCCGGCGCCGCAAAATCCGATTCCTGCGCGCACTGTCACGGCACCGACGGCAACTCTACCTCCAGCGCTTATCCCAGCCTTGCTGGCCAGACCCGGGACTACCTCTATCGCCAGATCAAGGCTTTCAAGGATGGGCAGCGCAAGAACTCGATGATGTCACCGGCCGTTGTCGTGCTGTCGGATCAGGACATGCAGGACCTGGCGGAATATTTCTCCGAGCAGACCCTGATCCGCAGCACCGCGAAGACCGATCCGGCGGTGGTCGCGCAGGGAAAGAAAATTGCCTCCGAGGCTCAGTGCGTCGCCTGCCACCAGCCGAATTTCAAAGGCCTGAACGAATTCCCGCGCGTTTCGCGGCAAAAGTATCCGTACATCGTCAAGCAGCTCAAGGACTATCGCGATGGCACCCGCGCCAGCGACATCATGGGGCCCACGGTCAAAAACCTGACCGATGAACAAATCGAGGCGCTGGCGCAATATCTGACCAGTCTATGACGCGGTGACATAGAAAAAGTAAGGGGACGGCAGCTGCCGTCCCCTTTGCGTTTCTGGTGGGCCGTGCAAGATTCGAACTTGCGACCGTTGGATTAAGAGTCCACTGCTCTACCAGCTGAGCTAACAGCCCGTTTTTCGAAGGGGCGAATTCTAACAAAAATCGAGAGGCAGGGCCGGGAAACCTCATAATGCCCCGTCTCGCCCGCGCCGCATACAGGCGGCCCGGGATTCGGTTGCCGCGAAGCGACAGCCGGCGTTCTGTCCGGGAACGGTTCCTGCATAGTAATCCGGTAGCATCTGTGCACCGGCTTGCGAGGGAATTTGCAAGTCGTTTGCCGCCACCTGGCGGCAGTCGCATACAATTTGCGTCACTCGCACTGCATTTGCGGCTCGATTGACGTAAAGGAGCACGAATTGAAGAGCGATTTCAAGGCAGCGTCGGTGTTGGAGCGCCTGGGTCAATCCTTGTCAGACGCGGATCTCGACTATCAAGCCGGCGAGGGAATCCATGAGTTTATCGTGCGCCTCGGCGGCATGCGCCACGTCGTTAATTTCTCCGATGACCTGATGGAAAAGAAGAACGAAAAAGACCTGAGCGTCGTCATCCTCGGCATCGTCGAGCGCGCCGCGACCCAGTCCCTGCCGGTCCACTTCATGGTGCGCAATGACAATTTTGAAAAGGTCATGAAAGCGCTAAAGCACTGAGGCCTGTCACGATGAATCCTTAAATCAACAAGGCCGGCGATCGCCGACCTTGTTGATTTGCAACATGTAAGTATCCAATAGATCGCCTTCAGGGCGACGGCGGCCGCCATCGCGATGCCTGCGAAATCAAATGCTCTAACGAGAAAAGGGGCCAGCCGACGGCTAACCCCTTGTCCGATTGGTAGGCGGTGCGAGACTTGAACTCGCGACCAACGGATTAAAAGTCCGCTGCTCTACCAACTGAGCTAACCGCCCAAAAAAAGAGGCGCATTTTACCGGCCCGCCACTCGCCCCGTCAAACCACTTGCGCGCCTGTCTGTTTCCTCTAGCCTGCATT
>JANMYN010000440.1:0-4070 GCA_031382195.1 Betaproteobacteria bacterium | reverse complement strand
ATTGGTCTTCGTTTTCGAGGTGTTTTCGCGGTGTTCGCCGCCTGCGAGGCGACATCGACGAACACTCGCAGGGCCGGCAATTCGTCGCCGCGCCGCCAGACCAGGTGGACCTCCGTAAGCGGGCTGCCGCCCAGCAGGAATTTGTAGGTCACGCCGGTGCGCTGCAGATTGGTGAGCGAAGCCGGGATCAGCGCCACACCGAGTCCGGCCGACACCAGACTGACGATAGTCTGCATCTGGATCGCCTCCTGTTCCACGCGCGGGCTGAACCCGGCCGCCTTGCAGCAGCTGACCACGTCGTCGTAGAGGCCGGGGGCATTCGGACGCGGGAACAGGATGAACGGCGCGTCCTTCAGTTTTTTGAGCGCGAGCTTGCCGGGCTTGCGCGCCAGCGGATGTTTATCCGGCAGCGCCGCAATCAGCGGTTCTCGCAGGATGGCAACGGACTCGAGCGAAGCTTCGTTGATCGGCGGCAGGATGAACCCTACGTCGATCCGGCCAGCCAGCAAATCCCGGATCTGCACATCGGTGGTTGACTCCCGCAAGGTCAGCTTCACCAGCGGGAAGCGGCGGCGGAACTCGCGCAGCACGACCGGGAGGACGTTGTAGTCCGCAACGCTGATGAAGCCGATCGCAAGTTCGCCGATCTCGCCGCGGCCCGCTCGTCTGGTCATCAGCACCGCCTGTTCCACCCGTGCCAGAATATGCCTTGCTTCCCCGAGGAGCGCGGCGCCGGCCTGGGTCAGCGAAACCTGGCGCTGGGTGCGGTTGAGCAGCGTCACGCCGAGTTCGTTTTCCAGCGAGCGAATCTGCATCGACAGCGGAGGCTGCGAGATGTGAAGTTTCTGCGCGGCACGGCCAAAATGCAGTTCCTCGGCGATCGTGACGAAATATCGCAGGTGGCGAAGTTCCATCTGATTCGAAATAAGTATCAAAAACGCGTCGATAATATATTAGACGCCGCGCCCTGGTTCGGCCAAACTCGGCCCCCTTGGCAGGGCCGCAATAGATGCTAGGGTAGCGCAGGCACAATTTTGGAGGAGCATCCATGGCAGAAAACTGGCGCAGCAAACTGATCACCGCGGGCGTCGCCCGCTCGCCCAACCGTGCGATGTTGCGCGCGGTCGACTTCAAGGACGGCGATTTCGACAAGCCGATCGTCGGCGTGGCCAATGGCCATTCCACCATGAATCCCTGCAATGCCGGCATTCAGCCGCTGGTCGATCGCGCCATGGAAGCGTTGCGCAAGGGCGGCGCGATGCCACAGGTATTCGGGACGCCGACTGTCACCGATGGTATCGGCATGGGCACCGACGGCATGAAGTATTCGCTGGTCTCACGGGAAGTCATCGCAGACGCCATCGAAACCTCGGTCAACGGCCAGATGATGGACGGCGCGTTGGTCGTCGGCGGTTGCGATAAGAACATGCCGGGCGGCATGATGGCGATCGCGCGCATGAACGTGCCGGCGATCTACGTCTACGCCGGTAGCATCAAGCCGGGCCACTGGAAAGGCCAGGACCTGACGATCGCCAGCGCGTTCGAAGCGGTGGGTGCATTCAGTGCCGGCAAGATGAGCAAGGAAGACTACGACGGCATTGAGAGGAACGCCTGTCCGAGCGTCGGCGCATGTGGCGGTATGTTTACGGCCAATACCATGTCAACCTCGTTCGAGGCGTTGGGAATGAGCCTGATGCATTCCTCGACGATGGCATCACCGGACGCCGAAAAGGCCGATTCGGCGATGGAATCGGCGAAGACACTGATCAACGCGATCAGGAAGAACATCCGGCCACGCGACATCATCACCCGCAAATCGATCGAGAACGTGGTCAGCCTGGTGATGGCCACCGGCGGTTCGACCAACGCCGTGCTGCACTATCTGGCGATCGCCTCGGCGGCCGAGGTCGAGTGGACCATCGACGACTTCGAGCGGGTGCGCCGTAAGGTCCCGGTGCTGTGCGATCTCAAGCCGTCCGGCCGCTATGTCGCCACCGACTTACACAAGGCAGGCGGCGCACCGCAGGTGCTCAAGATGCTATTGGCGAACGGGTTGTTGCACGGCGATTGCATGACTATCACCGGCCGCACCATTGCCGAGGAACTGGCGAACATTCCCGCGGAGCCGCGCAAGGACCAGGACGTCATCCGTCCGTTCAACAATCCCATGTACAAGCAGGGGCACCTGGCCATCCTCAAGGGCAACCTGGCCACCGAGGGCTGCGTCGCCAAAATCACGGGACTCAAGAATCCGGCGATCACCGGACCGGCACGGGTATTCGATTCCGAGCCGGAGGTCATGGCGGCGATCATGGAGCGCAAGATCAAGGCCGGTGACGTCGTCGTGATCCGTTACGAGGGGCCGAAAGGCGGGCCGGGCATGCAGGAAATGCTGGCGCCGACCTCGGCGCTGACCGGCCAGGGCCTGGGCGATTCCGTGGGCCTGCTTACCGACGGCCGATTTTCCGGGGCGACCTGGGGCATGGTGGTTGGCCACGTGGCGCCCGAGGCCTACGTCGGCGGCACCATCGCGCTGGTGAAAGAGGGCGACTCGATCACCATCGATGCGCACAAGCAACTGATCCAGCTCAATGTGCCGGATGACGAACTGAAGAAGCGGCGCGCGCAGTGGAAGCAGCCGAAACCACGCTTCATGCGCGGCTTGCTGGCGAAGTACGCCCATCTGGTGTCTACCGCATCGATAGGCGCGGTAACCGACCTGCACTTGTTCGACGAGCCGAAGAAATAACCTGATCGCAGCGTCATTACGCGCGGCAGGCCGGCAATGGGCGGGCTGAGGTCAGTTCATCGGGCCGGGGCCCTTGCCCCAGCTTTGATAGCGGATGCGGGAAAATTCGATGTATTCCGCCAGGAATTTCTGCTGCAAGGCATCCGGGACTTCGTCGCCGGCGCCGTCCTTACGCAACTGCGCAAGTTCCGAGCCGCTCAGACCGGCCGCGTAATGTGTGCTGATCTTGCTGATGCCTTGCGTGCCGATGATGTCGACCAGGCGTGATGCGCGGATGCGCGCGGCGACATCCGCCGCCGGCGTGCCACCTTTCACCAGCCGTTCGACCTCACCGACGGTCAGTCCCGGCGCATTGATATGGCCGGGGATTGCGCTCACCCAGTCAGGCAGCCCCTGGGGTTTGCCGTACGTCGAGTAGCGTGCGACGTCGTGTGCATCGGCCATGCCGCTGCCGCCGGTGGCGAGGCTTGCCAGGTCCACTGGCTGCGGATAACAGGATCGGCAACCGCCCAGAGATTCGCCCAGCACCCAGTAGCGCGTGAGCAGATCCACGTCGTTTAGGAAGGCTTGCTGGAGGTAATCGAGAACCTTGGGAGGCACACCGGCGTCGGCAAGTTTGCCGAAATCCGATCCGCGTAGCGCATAAGTGGTTTTGTTACTGCCGATGCGGTTGATCACCTGATCCGGCTGGCCACCCTTGCTCAGCGTCACGACTTCGGAAATCGGCGTTACCGGTCGCGGCGTCAGGACCGAGCAGGCCCCGAGCAGAACAGCGATTGCGGTCACACAAAAGGCGCTAAAGAATCGGCTGATCAACATGTTATGTTAGTCTCCACGGCAATGGGGCGCGTCGAGCAGGCGTCATCCCATCGGCCCTTAACGATCAACGCGGAACGACGATGACAGGACGGCGATAGCAGTAAAAGCAGTCGTGCCACCAAAACGTGCTTTCATATTGCGTGCGAGCATTCCAGCGAATGCTTTCGGCGTAGGCATTCTGCATGTAGTCGAGTACCGCATCGGGCACGCCCTGGTCGTGCAGCTTGACGATCTGCGAGGCGGTCAGGGGATAGACCGCACGGGTCTCCTGCAGTTCTCGCACAATCTCATGCGGTGGCATGCCGGCGTTGGCCATTTCGACGATCTGGTCGATAGACGGTGGAGGCCGGCGCTGCAGCCCGGCGCATCCGCACAACAGGATCAGACCCAGCAAAATGGTGGCGAGGTGGGGAAAATAGGCGCGCATGCAATGGTGGCCCGGATTGTCTGCAGCGTAAAACCGGTGCAAGCTGCCCGCGGTTCAACGCATGCGCAGGCTGTG
>JANMYN010000435.1:0-3465 GCA_031382195.1 Betaproteobacteria bacterium | reverse complement strand
CGCCGGCATTTCCTCAGGCGGAGCGCTCTGGGCGGCCCTGCAGATATCCGCCGAAGTCGAAAACGCCACCATCGTCACGATCGTCTGCGATCGCGGCGACCGTTATCTTTCCACCGGGGTATTTCCCGCCGAATAGTCGCCGGATGATGCGGCGCGGTCAGTGCGCTGTCCAGCGCTCGGGGGTGCGCCGCAGGCTGTCGAGCAAGGACTCGCGCTTGAGCAGGAATTCCTGCGGCAGGTGATTGTCGAGTTTCGCAAAGAGTTCCTGATGCAGGGCAAGCTCTCGCAACCAGCCCTCCCGGTCCAGCTCCATCAATTGCGCATACTGGCCCGGCGTGAGGCCGAGTCCGTTCCACTCCAGATCGTCATGCCGCGGCATCCAGCCGAGCGGGCTTTCCATCGCGCCTGCGCTTTCCTGGCAACGCTCCACGATCCACTTCAGCACGCGCATGTTCTCACCGTAACCGGGCCAGAGGAACTTGCCGTTCGCATCTTTGCGGAACCAGTTCACGCAGAAAATCCGCGGCGGTTGCTGAATGCTGCGTCCCATAGTCAGCCAGTGCTCGAAGTAATCGCCGATGTGATAACCGCAAAACGGCAACATTGCCATCGGATCGCGGCGCACTTCGCCTACTTTCGCGGTCGCGGCGGCCGTGGTTTCGGAACCCAGCGTGGCGGCCATGTAGATGCCGTCGGCCCAACTGAAGCTCTGGATCACCAGCGGTATGGTTGTGCTGCGTCGGCCGCCGAAAACGAACGCCGAAATGGGAACGCCTTGCGGATTTTCCCAGTCCGGATCGATGGAAGGGCATTGTGCTGCCGCAACGGTAAAGCGCGCATTCGGATGCGCGGCCGGACGGCCGCACTCCAACGTCCATGCCCGGCCCTGCCAGTCGGTGAGTAGCGCCGGAGGCTGATCTGTCAGGCCTTCCCACCAGACATCGCCGTCCGGGGTAAGGGCAACATTGGTGAAAATGCAGTTGGCACGCAACGTTGCCATTGCGTTCGGATTGGATTTTTCTGAAGTGCCGGGCGCAACGCCAAAGAAGCCGTACTCTGGATTTATCGCACGCAACCGGCCATTGGAATCGGGCTTGATCCAGGCGATGTCATCGCCGATGGTTGTTACCTTCCAGCCTGTGAATGCGGGCGGCGGAATCAACATCGCGAAGTTGGTCTTGCCGCATGCGCTGGGAAAAGCTGCGGCAACATAGCTCTTGTCACCTTGCGGAGACTCTACCCCCAGGATCAGCATGTGCTCGGCGAGCCAGCCTTGGCGGCGGCCCATGCTCGATGCGATGCGCAGCGCAAGGCATTTCTTGCCCAGCAACGCATTTCCACCATAGCCGCTGCCGAACGACCAGATGGAATTTTCCTCGGGAAAATGCACGATGTACTTGTGATCCTTGTTGCACGGCCACGGCACATCCTTCTGTCCGGGCGCCAGCGGCATGCCCACGCAATGCAGGCAGGGAACAAAACTCCCGTCGGTGCCGAGCGCATCGAGAACCTGGCGACCCATGCGCGTCATGATGCGCATGCTGACCACGACGTAGGCGGAGTCCGTTATCTGCACCCCGGCCTGCGCAAGAGGGGACCCGATCGGGCCCATGGAAAACGGCACGACATACATCGTGCGACCGCGCATGCTGCCGTCGAACAGCGGTAACAGCGTACGCTTCATTTTCCGGGGATCGAGCCAATTGTTGGTGGGGCCGGCATCCTGCTTGTGGGCGCTGCAGATAAAGGTGCGATCCTCCACCCGGGCCACGTCCGAAGGATCGGAGAGTGCGAGATAGCTGCCGGGGCGTATTGCCGGATTGAGCCTGCGGAGGGTACCGGCTGCGACCAGACGGGAACACAGATCCTCGTATTCGGCCTGGGATCCGTCGCACCAGTGAATGCTTACCGGTTGGGTGAGCCGGGCGATTTCCGAAACCCATTCAAGCAGCCGGGCGTTCTTGACGAATTCCGGAGGTGCAAAAGCAGCTTGCGCTGCCGGGTTCGGGCTGGTGAGGGATCTCACGCGCAATTCTCTCCTTGGTGAAGCCTGTTTTTGTACAGTCTATCATCGGACATATTGGCGATGGCCGAGATCAGTCCGATCGCTTGCTGCGCCGCATGATCGCGATGTTTTTGCACTCCGCGACGCACGGCAAGCGCGACTAATGCTGGAGGATGGGGCGCCATTTCCGGTATTCTCACGTGCTGATATCTTGTAGAAAAGGATGGTCCGCGCCGGGCATTGCGGATGTCGATTCCGGGCCTTGTATCCATGACACCCATTCTCGTATTCGATATCGAAACCGTTCCCGACGTGGCCGGATTGCGCAAGATCAACGCTCAGGGCGCACAGATCAGCGATGCCGAAGTGGCGCAACTCGCTTTCGATCGGCGGCGCGAGGCGACCGGCAGCGATTTCCTGCCGCTGCATCTGCATCGCGTGGTCGCGATCTCCTGCGCACTGCGCGATGTCGACAGTTTTCGTGTCTGGTCACTGGGCGAGCCCGTTGAGCCGGAGCGCGATCTGGTGCAGCGTTTCTTCGACGGCGTCGAGAAATACACGCCGCAGCTCGTGTCGTGGAATGGCAGCGGTTTCGACCTGCCGGTTCTGAACTACCGCGCATTAATCCATGGCGTGCGGGCCGCGCGTTTTTGGGATATGGGCGAGGACGATCGCGATTTCAAGTGGAATAACTACATCAGCCGGTATCACAGCCGCCACCTCGATCTGATGGATGTGCTCGCGATGTATCAGGGCAGGGGCAACGCACCGCTTGACCAGATGGCGCAACTGCTAGGTCTGCCCGGAAAGCTTGGCATGGACGGATCCAAGGTTTGGGAGGCGTTTCAGCAGGGCCGCATCGCGGCTATCCGCAATTACTGCGAAACCGACGTCGCCAATACGTATCTGCTTTACCAACGCTTCCAGCTGGTCCGTGGCGTACTGAATGAAGCGCAGTACCGTCGCGAATGCGAATTGGTGCGTACCACGCTGCTGAAAACCGGCGAGGATCACTGGCGCGAATTTCTCGCCGGCTGGCAGTCCTAGTGAGATTGGGCCCCGTCAGCCCCGCAGTCCGGGTCGAATCGCTCGATCAGGAAGGGCGGGGAGTCGCGCATGTTGACGGCAAGGTTATTTTCATCGAGGGAGCGTTGACCGGAGAAACCGTCGAGTATGCGGCTTTCCAGCGCAAACCCAGTTACGAACTCGCGGAAGTAAAACGGATCATCCACGCTTCCGTATCGAGGGTACAGCCCCGTTGCCGCTATTTCGGCGTATGCGGCGGTTGCAGCATGCAACACCTCGAACCGCGCGCGCAAGTGGCGGCGAAGCAGCGCGTGCTGGAGGACAATCTCGCGCGCATCGGCAAGGTGACGCCGGAGACCATCCTTGCACCAATCCATGGACCCACCTGGGAGTACCGCTATCGGGCGCGCTTCTCGGCCCGCTATGTTGCCAAG
>JANMYN010000400.1:0-8364 GCA_031382195.1 Betaproteobacteria bacterium | reverse complement strand
TGGGCCGAGCAGCAATAACGGCAACGTCGCGATCCATAGCAGGATAAACAGGAAAATTGCAGCCACGGCGTTCCAGATACTGCCGAGTACGGTGCCCCCATGTCGCTGATCGAGATTCTGGTAGTTGCCTTGTGCCACATGACGGACCAGCACAGGCATGGCGAATAGGGTCACGATCAACAACGCAGTCAGAATGACCAACGGAGCGAGAACGGCCACGACGAGCGCTGCGGCAATCCATGAAGCCAGCCGGGCTATGTCCCAGTTTCCCGCCCAGGAGAACGTTCCGTGGTCCACGACCGCATTCTGAATGGCGGACGTCCAGGCGTCCCAATAGACCCAGCCAAGACCAACCCAGATAGCCAGGGCAATCCCCATCGGCACCAGCAGAATGACCAGAATGACGGGGTGCACAAAAGATCTTGCGGCCCCGAACAGAGCGCCAATCACAGCATCCATCGAATCTCAGGCCATCTTGGAAATAAAAGTTAACATACTGTTATAAATAAATTATTTATGTCAGTTATTGAGACTGATCGTTTTTTTCCAGTTTTGTATTGACTTAGGCTGAGAGCGCTTTACAATGGCGTCGTCGTTGCAGTGCAGCATAAATCGACCGCATCACAAAATTCAGCCGCATAGATCGTTTAACCTGTTCAAAGGAGAAATTCATGTACAACGTGCCCGAGCAATTGTTGACCACGAACAAGGAAAGCCTGGAAACATTCGTTGAATTCGCCGGTATTGCCGCGGCCGGTGCTGAAAAGCTGTTGGAAGCGCAAATGAAGATCGCCAAGGCTGTATTCGCCGACACCGTGAAACACGTCAAAACGGTTGTTGCCGCCAAGGATGTTCAGGAACTGACCGAAATCCAGACCTCGATCGTCCAGCCTTCCGCCGAAAAGGCCACTGCCTATGGACGCAGCATCTATTCCGTCGTCGCTGAGACCCAAACGGAACTGAGCAAGTTCTTTGAAGTGCGCTTTGCCGATGTGAACAAGAGCCTGACGACCGCCCTGGACAAGGCAGTAAAAAGTGCGCCCGCCGGTTCCGATGTTGCCGTCGCTGCCGTGAAGTCGGCAATGGCCGCCGCAAACCAGGCTTACGACGCATTCAGCAAGGCGACCAAGCAAGTAACGGAAGCAACCGAAGCCTCGATCAGCGCCGCCACCGGTGCAGCCACCAAGAAAAAGGCTGCGTAAGCAACTAGCAGCATTAGTAATCCAATCGAAAGGCCCCCGGAATAGTCCGGGGGCCTTTTGTTTTTTAAGCGGATCGTCCTATAGAATCCGGGTTGCTCCTGCACCCCCGATTTTTTACGCCACCAATTACCCACCCCCGTACTCATGCGCCTGACCGACCGAGCCACGTGGAAAGCCCTGGATACGCACTCCCGTGAAATGGGCGACGCACGCATTCTCGACTTGTTTGCAAAGGATCCACAACGCGCCCAGGCATTTTCGATCGAGGCCTGCGGACTCTTGTTCGACTTTTCCAAGAATCCGATTTCGGCCGAAACTCGCGGCTTGCTGGTAGCGTTGGCTGAAGACGCCAGCGTCCCGGCGCAAATTGCGGCGATGTTCGACGGCCGGCGCATCAACGTCACCGAAAAACGTGCCGTCCTGCACACGGCGCTGCGCAATCGTTCGCAGCGGCCGGTCATGGTGGACGGCCAGGACGTCATGCCCGAGATTCGCGCCGTCCTCGAGCGCATGCGCGGCATGGCGGAACGTGTTCGCGGAGGCATCGCGCGAGGCTGCGCCGGCCGTCCGTTCACCGATATTGTGAACATCGGTATTGGCGGCTCCGACCTGGGCCCGCTGATGGTGACAACGGCGTTACGAGCCTACGGTACGCCCGGCCTGCGCGCCCATTTCGTCTCCAATATCGATGGCGCGCACCTGGCCGCCACACTCGCTGGTCTCGATCCCCAGACGACGCTGTTCATCGTTTCCTCAAAGACCTTCACGACGCAGGAAACCCTGACCAACGCGCGCTCTGCGCGCGAGTGGTTGCTCACTAAATTGGCCGGGTTAGCCTCTGCGGATGTCCTCGTTGAGCACCATTTCGCGGCTGTTTCGACCAACCTCGAGGCCACCGCCGAATTTGGCATCATCCCCGAGCGTGTGTTCGGATTCTGGGACTGGGTCGGTGGCCGCTACTCGCTCTGGTCGGCCATCGGCCTACCGATTGCGCTCGCCATCGGCTTCGACCGCTTCGAGGAATTGCTGAGCGGCGCCTACGAAATGGACGAGCACTTCCGCAACACCCCGCTGGAACGCAATCTGCCGGCCATGGCGGCACTTATCGGGGTGTGGCACATCGATTTCAGGGGCCATCCCACGCATGCGGTGCTGCCGTACGCACAAGACCTGGTTCATTTCCCGGCCTTCCTGCAGCAGCTCGACATGGAAAGCAATGGCAAAGGGGTCGACCGCTCTGGCGCGGTTACCGACTACCTCACCGGACCCGTAATCTGGGGCGCACCGGGAACCAATGGCCAGCACGCGTTTTTCCAGCATTTGCATCAGGGCACGCAGGTCACGCCCGCGGATTTCATCGTGGCAGCGAGTCCGGCCGACAACATGCCCGGACACCACGACATCCTGCTCGCAAACTGCATCGCGCAGACGGAGGCGCTGTTGCGGGGCAAAAACGCGGATGAAGTCCGGGTGGAACTGGAGGCACGAGGCATGCGGGGCGAGGAGCTGGAGCGATTGACACCTCATCGCGTATTTCCGGGTAACCGTCCGACCAACACCATTGTTCTCAGGCAACTGGACCCGCGCTCCCTGGGGGCGCTGATTGCACTCTATGAGCACAAAGTATTCGTGCAGGGCGCGATCTGGAACGTGAATTCATTCGACCAATGGGGCGTGGAACTCGGCAAGCAACTCGCGGGCGGCGTACAGGCCGATCTGAAGACCGGCCGCCCGGGATCCGGGCATGACCCGTCGACGCAACGGTTGATCCAGCATGTGCTGGATCAACAGGTCAAAGGAAAAAGGTGAAAGAGGAAAGTAACAGCGCGTTCAAGCGTCGGCTTCACCACTTTTCTTTTCCCTTTTACCTTTAACCTTTCCTCTGGTTTCTCAACCTTCCAGGTTGAGGAAGCGCTCCTTGTAATACTTCAACTCCTCGATCGATTCATGAATGTCGGCCAGTGCTTCATGTTTACCATGTTTGGCGAAGCCGGCCATGATTCCAGGCTTCCAGCGCTTGGCAAGTTCCTTCAGCGTGGACACATCCAGATTGCGGTAATGAAAGAACGCCTCGAGTTTAGGCATGTGCCTGGCGAGAAAGCGGCGGTCCTGGCAGATTGAATTCCCACACATCGGCGACGTGTTCTCCGGTGCATGCTGGGCCATGAAAGCAATCAACTCCGCTTCCACTTCCATCTCGTTTTGCGTTGCCGCCTTTGACCTGTCGATCAGGCCGGATTTCTTGTGGGTGGATTTATTCCAGGAATCCATTCGTTCGAACACATCATCGCCCTGGTGGACGATCTTGACCGGGCCTTCGGCCACCACATTCAACTGCGAATCCGTGACGACGATCGCCACTTCGAGGACACGGTCATTTTCCGGGCTGAGCCCGCTCATTTCCATGTCGATCCAGATAAGGTTGCCGGGGTCCTGTGCCATAATCTTTCTTTGTGATTCCGAATTTTTCCGGCGTCATTCTGTCACAGACACTGACCGACATCCATGAACTCATTTGCGATCCTGTTTCTTGCCGCGTTACTGACCGCCACGGGTGTGCGCCTGTGGCTGGCATCACGGCATGTACGTCACATCCAGTCGAATCGCGGGGCGGTGCCCGTCGCGTTCTCTGTCGACATCGGTCTTGAGGCCCATCAAAAGGCCGCCGACTACAGCAGTGCGAAAACGCGCCTTAACATGAAGGCCATCGCTTTCGACGCAGCGGTCCTGCTGATTCTGACTTTCGGTGGCGGGCTGCAGGCAATTGACAACCTTGCCTCAACTTTTTTTGCAGCCGGAATTCCCCGGGGAGTTACCTTCGTGGCGATGCTGACCGTAATTCTGTCCGTGATCGAACTTCCATTCGATTTGTACCGGACTTTCAGCATTGAGAGCCGCTTCGGGTTCAACAAGATGACGCTGGGAATGTTCTTCGGCGATCTGGCCAAACACGCGGCGGTCGGCGCGATTCTCGGATTGCCGCTCTTGTTCGCGGTGCTTTGGCTGATGGCCGGCATGGGTGAACTGTGGTGGCTGTACGTGTGGCTGGTGGCGGTCGTCTTCATGTTGTTCGTGCAATTCATCGCGCCCAGCGTGATTGCACCGCTGTTCAACAAGTTCGCGCCAATGCAGGACGGCGAAATGAAATCTCGAATCGAGAGCCTGATTTCCCGCTGTGGGTTCACATCCAACGGATTGTTCGTGATGGACGGGTCGAAACGCAGCAGCCATGGCAACGCGTACTTTACCGGCTTCGGCAAATCCAAACGCATCGTGTTCTTCGACACGTTGCTGTCGCGGCTGGAGATCGCCGAGATCGAAGCCGTGCTGGCGCACGAGCTTGGGCATTTTCGCATGCGCCATGTCATCAAGCGCCTCGCACTGATGGCAGTGTTCTCGCTGGTTTTCTTTTTCCTGCTGGGTCAACTCAAGAATCAGGAATGGTTCTATCAGGGGCTCAACGTCGGCTATCCCGCAACGGACGCGATGGCGCTCACACTTTTCTTCCTGGTCATGCCGGTATTCACCTTCCTGCTCCAACCGCTGCTTGCGATGTACTCGCGCAAACACGAATTCGAGGCCGACCAGTACGCCGCAAAATTCGCTCCGGCAAACGATCTGGTTCACGCCCTGGTGAAACTGTACAAGGACAACGCTTCCACACTGACGCCGGATCCATTGCATTCGGCGTTCTACGATTCTCACCCACCCGCGGCCATTCGCATCGCCCGGCTGGAACAACTGGCAAAAGCCTGAAAAACACCCGTCACCGCAGAGGCGCAGAATACGCAGAGAAAACCAATGCCGGGTTCACCTACGTACAATTTAGTTTTTTCTGAATTTCTCTGTGTACTCTGTGCCTCTGCGGTCAAAATTTTCTTTGGGAGATAGGTCATGAGCGAGATATCGGATGGACTGATTCGCAAGAAATGCAAGCCCTGCGAGGGTGGTGTTGCGCCGATGACGCAAACGCAGATCGGTCACATGCTCAAGGGCCTGTCGGGCTGGGAGTTCAAGAACGGTTTGGTACAGAAGACCTTCAAGTTCAAGAACTACCACGAGACCATGGCGTTTGTTAACGCCGCTGCGTGGATTTCGCACCGGGAGGACCATCATCCGGACATCGCCTTGGGCTATAACCAGGCGACCGTCGCCTACATGACGCACGCGATCAAGGGGATATCGGAAAACGATTTCATCTGTGCCGCCAAGATCGATGCGCTTTTCGATCTTTAATTCTTTCACCGCGCAAGACGCGGAGGAAAAGCAAAAACCAGAGCGGACAACAATTGTGAGCACGTTGTCTGGGAAATTCGTAGTTGATAGGAATAGGACCATGATCGGTCGGAGAATGGCAGATCAGGCGGAATATCTTTTCGAATTTCCCGGTCTTCGACTTTCTCCCCCGAAATCAAATAATTCTTTTGAAACTTATCAATCGTCTTTCCTCTACGTCCTTAATGGGTACTCCACGCTACGCGAGTGTATCCGCGCCCTCTGCGGTTAGCGTTGTGTTTGACTAGGCATTGAGCGCGAAGCCAAGCCTGCATCACGGCCTCGTCGTCGGCACCTTTGGCCGGCAATATCTGGTCGAACTTGCCGGTTCCGAAATCCTGACCTGTTTCCCGCGCGGCAAACGCAGCACACTCGCTTGCGGCGATCGCGTTGAAATCGCGCGCACGGCACCCGGCCAGGGCGTGGTCGAGGCCATCGATCCGCGTTCGGCTTTGTTATATCGCTCCGATCAGTTTCGCCAGAAACTCATTGCCGCCAATGTCACACAAATTGTCATTGTGCTGGCCGTGGTTCCTTCTTTCTATGAAGAGTTGCTCAATCGCTGCATTGCAGCCGCGGAAAATCAGCGCCTCGCGCTGGTCATCGTCTTGAACAAGTTCGATCTGGCTGGGGAAAGTGCGGCAGCCATGGATCGCCTGACCCTGTATTCCGATCTCGGCTATCGCGTAGTCCCGCTATCAGCCAAGCGCGACATAGCGCCGCTGCGTCCGGCGCTGAGCGGACAAGTAAACGTCCTGATCGGCCAATCCGGCATGGGAAAATCCACGATTATCAATGCGCTGATTCCCGGAGCCGGAGCCACTACGGCGGAGATTTCAGCGGCGCTCGATTCGGGGCGGCATACGACCACCCACGCCCGTTTGTATCACCTCGATGCCACCTGCGATCTGATCGACTCTCCCGGGATGCAGGAATTCGGCCTGCATCACCTCACGCAGCAGGACATTGCCGAGGCTTTCCTTGAGTTCAGGGCATTGCTGGGCCAATGCCGCTTCCGTAACTGCCGCCACCTGGTTGAGCCCGGCTGTGCTATTGCGCAATCGCAAGAAGAGGGAAAGATCGATGCCCGGCGGCTCGAGGCTTACCGGAAACTGGTCCGGGAGATCGACTCGGGCAAGAAATTCTAGGCCGCTACGCGCCAACCCAGCGCGCAACGGTAATCAGCCCGAGAATGAACATCCAAATAACCAGTGCGCGCCAGATCATTCCCACCGCGCTGGTCATGGTGTTCACATCGGCCTCGTCGCCGAGCCCGAGTTCGGGACGGAAACTCACAGTGCCGTGGTGGTGCAAGGTTTCGCCCAGGCGTACGCCCAAGGCTCCTGCGCCGCTCGCCAGCACCACGCCCTGCTCCGGATCCATCCACGTGGTCGCCTGCGAGCGCCAGCAGTGCACGGCGTCTTCGAAGTCACCGGCAATTGCGAAACTCATTGCCGTGAGTCGCACGGGGATCCAGTCGATATAGTGAAATATCTTCTGTGAGAATTTTCCGAATTCGCCATAGTCCTCTTGCAAACGCGAGCCCCATTTCTGTTCGAGGATTCCGCACAGGCGATAAAATATGGCGCCGCTCGGGCCGGGCAGGATCAGGAACCAGAAAATAACGCCGAACACATGGCGATGCGAATTGATCAAGCCTTCCTCGATGGCCACCTTCGCTATTTCAGTGCCGTTATATTCCGTTGCCGACTCGCCGCGCCATTCTGTCAACAGCACTCGCGCGCGGTCCAGATCGCCCACACGCAAGGCTTCGACGATCTCGGTAAAGGCATGGCTGAACTGGCGAAACCCCATCGTGAGATAGAGCACCGCGACGTTCCATATCCACGCAGCGGCAATGCTGATGTCCCGGAGGAAATAGTAGATTGCCACCGACACCAGGACCCATGGCAGCACACCCAGCAGCCAGGCAGCCATGCCCTGATTCGTCTCGCCGGCATTGAAGTGGCTGCCGAGAGAATTTACGTAGCGCAGGTACCAGCGATGGACCGCGTTGCGCGGGCTGAGCGGCCGAACCTGCTCGATCAGCAGAGTAAATAGAATAGAAAGGAAGGACATTGCGTTCTCGGATCACCATTCCAGCGCACATCTTACCGGATCGCGGCGCAGTTGAAGGGAAATGGGCGCCAAGATAGATCTACACTGCGCGTAGTGCAAGTCTGTCAACTGGAAACTTTTTTGTCTCGTCGGCGGATTTCCAGAATTGCGATATGTATCCGACACCGACAGATTGGGCGCCACCATCGGGCGTATTGTCGTCGACAAAGGGGACGACCAAGGAAAAAGGCACGGCAATGGTGGCGGAACTGACATACCTGATCGCCGCCGCTGCGATGAGGGAATTTTCATGACTTCACCCTCCTCCAGCTACTCTCAACGCAAATACCCGACGTGCTATGCATGTAGGGTATTTGCGTTGAGGGGGAATATCTGGATTCGACGGAGAGTAATTTGAACCATCTGCATGGATTGACAGTGAAACGCACGGCGCTGCTGGTGATCGACATGCAGCGCGACTTTCTCGATCCGCGCGGCTACGCCGCAAATGCCGGGTTCAATATTGCTCCGCTGCAAGGCGTGATTCCGACGGTGCGGAGGGTACTCGATGCCGCGCGCGCGTCCGGTCTCATGATCGTGCACACCCGCGAGGGGCACCTGCCCGATCTGTCAGATTGTCCGCCGGTCAAGCTCGCTCGCAGCCGCAACGCCGGCGCGGAAATCGGCGGCACCGGTCCGCTCGGACGCCTGTTGATTCGTGGCGAATCCGGGCACGATTTCATCGACGAGCTGCGACCGGCCGCGGGAGAGACGGTGATCGACAAACCCGGCTACAGCGCCTTTGCGCGCACCGACCTCGATCAGCGAT
>JANMYN010000350.1:0-1807 GCA_031382195.1 Betaproteobacteria bacterium | reverse complement strand
GTCACAATTAACGGTACTCATTTTCGTTGGGAATTTTGATGTTCGTTTTTGTAAATTCTGGGGTTTATGGGTTTGAGGGGGGGGATTGCGCGCCATCTCGCGGCCGAGCACGCGGCCGAAGTCCGGCTGTGGGTGGATGATCTGGCGAGCTTCCGCAAGCTAGCCCCGACGCTCGACGCGGAGGCAACGACGCAGAAGCTGGGCGACATCGAAGTGCGCGCGTGGAAGTCGCCTTTTGCGCTCGCGGAGCCCGCCGACATCGTCGTGGAGACCTTCGGCTGCGAACTGCCGGTTGCGTACCTCGAAGCCATGGCAAAGCGGCCACGCGCGCCGGTGTGGATCAATCTCGAGTATCTGAGCGCGGAGACCTGGGTGGGTGGGTGTCACGGCCTGCCGTCGCCGCATCCGCGCCTGCCGCTGGTCAAATATTTTTTCTTTCCGGGATTTACTGCAGATAGCGGTGGCGTGCCCATCGAACGGGGGCTGGTCCGGCGCCGCCAGATGTTCCAGGGCGACGCAGCTTCCATGCGGCGGTTTCTCGAAGGAGTGGGCGTGCGATCCGGTCCGCAGGCAGAGGTCCTGGTGTCGGTTTTCTGTTATCCCCAGGCGCCGATCATGGCGCTTCTCGACGCCTGTGCAGCGGGCAGTCAGCCGGTCCGGTTGATTACGTTCGACGGCACGCCGGGAGCCCGGATGCTGGGCGCGTTTGGCGTGGGCGGCGGCAGGCGGCGGGGCGCGCTTGCCGGCGAAATCCTGCCCTTTCTTTCCCAGGACGATTACGACCGTGTGTTGTGGGCCTGCGACTGGAATTTCGTGCGCGGCGAGGATTCCTTCGTGCGCGCGCAATTAGCGGCACGGCCGCTGGTTTGGCAAGCCTATCCCCAGTCCGGCGACGCCCACGCGGTCAAGCTGCGGGCCTATCTCGAGCGCTACTCCAGTTCGACCGGTTCATGCGAGCGCGCGCTCGACGCGCTGTGGCTAGCATGGAACGGGTTCGCGCCTGAGCAGGGAGTGGGGGCGTCCTGGGCTGAATGCATGGCGATTCAGGAACGGCTGAAATCCGCGGCCGGAGCATGGCCGGCGCATCTCGAAGCGCTCGGCGATCTGGCCGGTAATCTCGCTCAATTCTGCTCGGAACGGTTATAATCTCGGCCTTTTTCGCCCTCCTCCATTCAGGACAGACGATGTTACAAGCTCAGGAAGTGCGCGCCGGCAACGTGATCATGGTCGGCAAGGACCCGATGGTGGTGCAGCGCGCCGAATACAACAAGGGCGGCCGCAACTCCGCCGTGATGAAAATGAAGTTGAAGAATCTGCTGACCGGCGGGGCCAGCGAAGTCGTCTACAAGGCCGACGAAAAGCTGGAAAACATCGTGCTCGAGCGCAAGGAAGCCACTTATTCGTATTTTGCCGATCCGATGTATGTATTCATGGACGGCGAATTCAACCAGCACGAAATCGAGAAAGACAACCTCGGTGATGCGCTCAATTATCTCGATGATGGATTGCCCTGCGAAATCGTGTTTTACGACGGCAAGCCCATTTCCGTGACACTGCCGAATTCGGTTGTGCGGGAAATCACCACCGAGCCCGCGGTGCGCGGCGACACCTCGGGCAAGGTCCTGAAGCCGGCAACGATCGGCACCGGCTTCGTCGTCAATGTGCCGCTGTTTTGCGAATCCGGCGACAAGATCGAGATCGATACCCGCACCGGGGAATACCGCAACCGGGTCAAAGGCTGATTTCAAGCAGTCAGCGGTGAACCGCAGGCAGTAAATGAAAGGGCCGCTTTTGCGGCCCTTCGTTA